>NZ_JBTUJH010000028.1:0-52514 GCF_058343375.1 Alterinioella sp. | reverse complement strand
TGTTGCTACGGGCTTGGCATCCTGGCGCATCACCTGGGCGGAGAGGTCAGCCAGCACCGTTATGGCGAAGCGATCGGTGGCGTCGATTGCACCCTGTCCGATGCCGGGGCGGCTGATCCGCTGTTTCAGGGCCTGCCGCGCCGCTTCCGCGCGCTTGTCGGCCATAAAGAGGCGGTGCAGGATGTGCCGCCGGGGGCGGTGCATCTGGCGGCGGCCGAAAACTGCCCGATTCAGGTGATCCGCCATGGCACCAATGTCTATGCCACGCAGTTCCACCCGGAGGCGAATGGCCAAAGCTTTGCCACCCGCATCCGCATCTATCGCGACAAGGGCTATTTTCATCCCGATGAGGCCGATGCGCTGACCGCTGCCTGCCTGGCCGAGAATATCACCGTGCCCGAACAGATCCTGCGCAATTTCGTGACCCGCTATCGCCGGGCCGCCGCTTGATGCGGCCCGTTCTCCTTGGCCAGCTCACTTCGATTTTCGCGCCAGGGCTGCGCTGCGACCGGCAGAGCGGGGCCGATTTCTTACGCGCGGCTTGGAAAACCCGGCCGCGTGGCGCATATTGGCGCATTGCTTGCACAGGGAAGGGCGTGTCATGAACCTCCATCTGGCCGATATCGCGGATGCGCCCGACGCCGATGCAGCGCGCGCTGCCATCGAGGTGCTGAAGGCCTGGGCCAGCACCGCTTTGCCCGAGGATCTGGCAGCGCTTGATCCCGCCGTGGCGCGCTATCTGCCCAACCATGACGATTATCCGACCCTGTCGCGGCACTACCCCGAGGATTTCATCGCCGATGCCGCCTACAGAGCGACGCTGCCGGATCTGCAAAACGGCCCGGCCTCGCTTATTCGCGGCCAGAAACGGGTTATCCAGCATGTCGGCATTTCCAATTTTCGCCTGCCCATTCGCTATCACCGGCGCGATGGCAGCGACCTGATTCTGGAAACTTCGGTCACCGGCTCGGTCAGTCTGGAGGCGGAAAAGAAGGGCATCAACATGTCGCGCATCATGCGCAGCTTCTACAACCATGCCGAAAGCGTGTTCAGCTTTGAGGTGATGGAAGCCGCACTTGATGATTACAAGGCTGATCTGGACAGTTTCGACGCCCGAATCCAGATGCGGTTTTCCTTTCCGATGCGCATTGAAAGCCTGCGCTCGGGCCTTTCGGGCTACCAGTATTACGATATCGCGCTGGAACTGATCGAACAGGCCGGGGCGCGGCGCAAGATTGTCCATCTGGATTATGTCTACAGCTCGACCTGCCCCTGTTCGCTGGAGCTTGCCGAACATGCGCGCGAGATCCGCGGCCAGTTGGCCACGCCACATTCGCAACGCTCGGTGGCGCGGATCTCGGCCGAGCTGAGCTCTGACCCGCGCTGCCTGTGGTATGAGGATCTGATCGACATGGCGCGCGCCGCCGTGCCGACCGAGACCCAGGTGATGGTCAAGCGCGAGGATGAACAGGCCTTTGCCGAACTCAATGCCGCCAATCCGATTTTTGTCGAGGACGCCGCCCGTCTGTTTGCGCAGATGCTGCATGGCGACGCCCGGATCGGTGATTTCCGCATCGTGGCCAGCCATCAGGAAAGCCTGCACAGCCATGATGCCGTATCGGTGCTGACCGAAGGCGAGACCTTTGCCGCCGCCAGCCTGGACCCCAAGCTTTTCTCGACACTGTTTCACACCGGCTGAACCTTGCGCCCCTGACCCGCGACCAGATACCGGAATATGTGTTCCGCAAATTGATCCATATCTGACCGCATCCGCAGTTGACAGGGCGGCGGTGCCGGGCCAACCGTGGCCCCCATGTTTGACCCGCGCCCCGTCGGATATGTGATCGGCCTTCTGGTCCTTGTGCTCGGTCTGACCATGCTGGTGCCGATGGCGCTGGATATGTATCTGGGCAATCATCACTGGCAGGCGTTTTTCGAAAGCGCGGTTCTGACATCGCTGGCGGGCGGGCTGGTGGCACTGGCCTGCGCCAATGGTGTGGCAAAGCAGTTGACGATCCAGCAGACCTTTCTCTTGACCACCGGCGTCTGGCTGGCACTGCCGGTCTTTGGCGCGCTGCCCTTTGTCTTCGGGGCCACCGAGGCGCGCTATGTCGATGCGTTTTTCGAGGCGATGTCGGGGCTGACCACGACCGGGTCGACCGTGTTCACGGGGCTGGAAAACCTGCCCGAGGGGCTGTTGCTGTGGCGCGGGTTGATGCAATGGTTCGGCGGTATCGGCATCATCGTGGTGGCCATGGTGTTCCTGCCCGAATTGCGGGTTGGCGGCATGCAGATCTTTCGCTCCGAGGCCTTTGAGACGATGGGCAAGATCCTGCCCCGCGCGGCCGAAATCGCCAAACAGATCTCGGTGATCTACCTTGCCCTGACGGTCACCGCCGCCGCCGTATATGCAGCACTTGGAATGTCGGCTTTCGATGCTGTCGTCCATGCCATGACGACGGTGTCAACGGGCGGGTTTTCGACCACGGACGCCTCGTTCGGCGCGTTTCAGGGGCCGCTGGAATATGCCGCCGCGTTATTCATGATCCTCGCCAGCCTGCCTTTCGTGCGTTACGTGCAGATGCTCGGCGGCTCAGCGCGACCGTTTTTCGCCGATACACAGGCGCGCGCCTATCTGGCGACGATCCTGGTTCTGACAGTGTTTTTCGCAATCTACCGGCTGGTGATCAATGGCGACCATCTCGAATCCGGCTTGCGCGAGGCGATCTTCAACGTGACCTCGATCATCAGCGGCACCGGCTATGCCAGTGTCGATTATCAAAGATGGGGGGCCGAGGCGGTGGTGCTGTTCTTCTTCATTGGCCTGATCGGTGGCTGTGCCGGGTCGACATCCTGTTCGATCAAGGTGTTTCGCTACCAGTTGTTGATGACGTCGATTTCGACGCAGCTGAAACGGCTTTATGCGCCGCATGGCATATTCGAGCCGCGCTATGAAGGGCGCAAGGTGTCTGAGGAAGTGCTGTCCTCGGTGATGGCATTCTTTGTGATGTTCTTTGTGACGCTTGGGGTGTTTGCGATTCTGCTGGGGCTGACCGGGCTGGATTTCATGACGTCAGTGTCGGGGGCGGCGGCCGCACTTGGCAATATCGGGCCCGGTCTGGGGCCGGTGATTGGCCCGGCGGGCAATTTTTCCACGCTCGATGACAGTGCCAAATGGATCCTGTCGGCGGCAATGCTGATCGGGCGGCTGGAGCTGATGGCGGTGTTCGTGCTGTTTACGGCGCAGTTCTGGCGGTCCTGAGCTTGAGGCGGGTTCGACTCGCCCCCGGTTTCCGGGCGCTGCCTGGTCTATTCTGTGCGGGCAGGGGCCGTGAGGGGCGGTGCGGCTGGTCAGGTCAGATGGATATTTGAAGCGCAAAGAAGGCCAGGGGGCGGGTCAGGCCCATCGGTGGCGTTTTGTGGCGCGGGCGCGGGCGGTCAGTTCCAGCAGGTCACCAGCACAGCCAGATCCATGCCGTAACGCGCCAGCCCGGTGCGGCCAAGCGGCTGGTCGCGTTCGGGTGCCTGGCTGAGCGCGATGCCCGCCGCCGCAAGAACGGATGCCAGCCCATCGCCGCTGAGCGCGAAGCTGACCCCGTCGGGCAGCGCCCGACCGGTGCCGGGGTCCGGCAGCACCATGCCAAGCACGGCCCCAGTGCCATCGAGCACCGGCGCGCCGGCCTCGGAGGGCTCGATTGTCATCGCCAGGCGCTGGATACCGGCCTCATCATTCAGGCCGCGCAGCGCCTGCAGCGTGCCGAAATTGAGCGAGGCCGCGCCGAGCGCCCCCTCATAGGGGAAGCCCGCAACCACGATGTCGGAGCGCAGGCGCGGCGTGATCCGGGCAAATCCCGCATAGGCCCGGGGGGCCAGACTCTGGGTGGGGCGCAGCACCGCGACGCCGGTGGCCGGGTCATTCAAGGCAACATTCATCTCATATTGGCTGTCGACCAGGATACGGGTGCAGGCGGCAACGGCATCGGATGTGGTCACCACGGCACCACTGCCATCGACATAGAACCCGGTGCGCGCCAAGGCCGGGCGGCGCAGGTCCAGCCCGGCCATCAGGTCGACGCCCTGATCAAGGGCGGGATCAACCGCGCCGGGGTCGAGCGTGCCGCCGAATGTGGCAAAGCTGGCCTGCATCATCGGCAGCACGCGGGCCATCGCCGCATCGCGCGCCGGCGGCCAGACCAGGGTAAAGCCCTTGATCTGGCCATCTTCCAGCCGCACCTGGGTATGGCTGCGCAGGCGTTCGTTCCGGCCGGTCAGGATGAAGCTGTCCGCATCGCGGCTGCGCTCGCCCTGCAGCGGCACGATCTCCAGCGTCTGCATGATCTCATACAGACCGCCAAGCGTGGTGCTGCTGCCTTGCTGGCTGATCAGAAGCACGCGGATACCGGAGCCGCCCACCGCATCGAACTGGACAAAGGGGAATTCGTAGCGGGCAAATTCGACCATCGCCAGCGGCAGGTCGATCTCGATCCCGGCGCGGTCATCGCGGATTGTCGCCATGCCGAGCGCGTCCAGATCGGCCTGATAGAGATCCAGCAACAAGGCGCGCTGGCGGCTGGTCAGGATGCCGGTCGCCTCCAGCCCCATCGCAGATTGCCAGGCGGTCATTGCGCCGCGGGTGCCGGGGCCGAAGGCACCGTCGATGCCGGCGCTGTAATGCCCGAACCATTGCAGCGCAATTTGCAGCGCCTCGCGGGCCGGGCGGTCAAGTGCGGCCTCGGAGTTGCGCGCTTCGGCCAGCGTTTCGTCAGCCAGTTCGACCGGCGCGGCGGGCGCGTCCGTGACGCCGACGGGGGCCAGCGTTGCCGGGCCGGTCAGGTTGTTGACTCCGATCGGCCAGAACTGGGTGCGGTAAATATCGGGGTCGGCCAGATAGGCATCGGTCGGGATCAGGCCCTGCGTGGTCAGGGCGCTCAGCGCGGCGGTAGCCTCGGCCGGTGAAAAGGGGCCAAGCGCGATGGCATACCAGCCCGTCCGCAGGCTGTAGCCATTGATGTTTGTCAGAACCCGCGAATAGGCGCGCACCCGGGTCTCGGCGGTGGCCAGATCGGGATGCGCCTCCAGTTGCAGCCAGACCCGATCCGCCTGCGCTCGTGCCGGGCCAGCCATGAGAGATACCACGCCCATGACAAAGAAAAGGCACAGGAAAATCGGTCGGGTTGCCATGGTCATCGGGTCAAATCTCCTTCTTTTCGGCGGGCAGGTCCCGTCCCGTTTCGGCGATACTCTATCAGACCGGCCCCGGGGCACAGCAGAAAATTGCCGGTGGCGCCAATTGACCCTGCCAAAGCGGCCACGTATGGAACCCCTGCCTTCTCAGAACTCCCGGATGAACCGACATGGCCGAGCCTGCCCGCCCCCCAAGCAGCTTTCAGGAGATCATCCTGCGGCTTCAGTCCTACTGGGCCGCACAGGGCTGCGCCATCCTGCAACCCTATGACATGGAGGTGGGGGCCGGCACGTTTCACCCGGCCACCACGCTGCGTTCGCTTGGGCCGCGCGGCTGGTCGGCGGCCTATGTGCAACCCTCGCGGCGCCCGACCGACGGGCGCTATGGCGAAAACCCGAACCGGTTGCAGCATTACTATCAGTATCAGGTGCTGATCAAACCCTCGCCGCCGGATCTGCAGGCGCTCTATCTGGGCAGCCTCGAGGCCATCGGCATCGATATGGGCCTGCATGATATCCGCTTTGTCGAGGATGATTGGGAAAGCCCCACGCTCGGGGCCTGGGGTCTGGGCTGGGAGGTCTGGTGCGACGGTATGGAAGTCAGCCAGTTCACCTATTTCCAGCAGGTCGGCGGGCATGATTGCCGCCCCGTCTCGGGCGAGCTGACCTATGGGCTGGAACGGTTGGCAATGTATGTGCTGGGCGCAGATCACGTGATGGATATGCCGTTCAATGACCCTGGCGCGCCGATTGCGATGACCTATGGCGATGTGTTCCGCCAGACCGAACAGGAATACAGCCGCTACAATTTCGATATCGCCAATACCGACGCGCTGTTGCGCCAGTTCGAGGATGCCGAGGCCGAATGTCAGGCCATCCTCGCGGCTGCGGCCGATGACCCCAAGACCGGGCAGCGCATCGTGATGGCCCATCCCGCCTATGATCAGGCGATCAAGGCCAGCCATCTTTTCAACCTGCTGGATGCGCGCGGGGTTATTTCCGTGACCGAACGGCAGGCCTATATCGGGCGGGTGCGGGCGCTGACCCGGGCCTGCGCCGATGCCTATCTGACAACCGAAGCGGGCGGGTATTCCGCCAAAGAAGGTAATTTGACATGAATGGTAAAGTCCTGGTCTCAGGTATGGGGCTCTTCATCCTCGTGTTCGGCACCGCCCTGTGGTGGAGCCAGACCCGCGCCTATTACGAGCCGCTGACCGCCGACGCGCCCGCGGCCCAGATCCGGGCAACCACGCTTGCGGGCATCCTCGAGCCGCTGCCGATCGCCGATTTCGAGGGTATCGACGCCTTCACCTCGCCGCTGCGCTTTCGCGGCTGTTTCACCACCCCGCTGAGCCTGTCTGAGATGGACCAGACCTATCAGCCCTATCCGGGTGCCACGCCGCTGGTCACGCCGGGATGGTTCACCTGCTATGACGCCGAAACCCTGTCCAATGCGCTGGCCGATGGCACCGCGCGCGCCTATCTGGGCGAGGCCAATTACGTCTACGGCTTTGACCGTATCTTGTTGATCACTGAAACCGGGCAGGGCTATGCCTGGCACCAGATCAACCCATGTGGCGCTGCCGTCTACGAAGGTGAACCTGCCCCGCAAGGCTGCCCGCCGCCACCGGAAAGAAACTGACATGCCCGATCTGCTGCTCGAACTCTTTTCCGAGGAAATCCCGGCGCGGATGCAGACGCGCGCTGCTGCCGATCTGAAAAAACTGGTCACTGACGGGTTGGTCGAGGCGGGCCTCACCTATGCCAGCGCCGGCGCGTTCTCGACGCCGCGCCGCCTGACGCTGACGGTGGAAGGGCTGACCGGCGAAAGCCCCACCCTGACCGAGGACCGCAAAGGCCCCCGCGCCAACGCCCCCGAAAAGGCGCTGGAGGGCTTCCTGCGCGCCACCGGCCTGACCCGTGATCAGCTGGAGCTGCGCGACGACAAGAAGGGCCAGATCTATTTTGCCACGGTGACGAAACCGGGCCGGAAGGCCGAAGACATCCTCGCCGAACTGATCCCGACCGTGATCCGAAATTTCCCCTGGCCCAAATCCATGCGCTGGGGCACGGGCAATCTGAAATGGGTGCGCCCGCTGCACTCCATCCTCTGCATTCTCAGCGATGAAAACGGCACCGAAATCGTGGGTTTCGATGTCGATGGCATTGCAGCCGGCGACAGGACGCAAGGCCACCGTTTCATGGCACCGGGGTCTTTCCCGGTCACCTCCTTTGAGGATTACACCGCCCGGCTGAAGCGCGCCAATGTGATCCTGTCGGCGCAGGATCGCGCCGATCATATCTGGCACGACGCCACCAATATGGCCTTTGCCGCCGGGCTTGAACTGGTCGAAGACAAGGGCCTGCTGGCCGAGGTCGCGGGGCTGGTCGAATGGCCCGTGGTCCTGATGGGCAAAATCGGCGCGGAGTTTCTCGAACTGCCGCCCGAAGTGCTGCAAAGCTCGATGCGCGAACACCAGAAGTTCTTTTCGGTCCGAAACCCGGCAACCGGGCGGATCGAACGCTTCATCACCGTCGCCAATCGCGCCACCGCCGATCACGGCGCCACCATCCTTGCGGGCAATTCCAAGGTGCTTTCGGCGCGCCTGTCGGATGCCAAATTCTTCTGGGAAAACGATCTGCGCGTGGCCAGCACGGACATATCGCAATGGACGCAAGCGCTTGAAAACGTGACCTTCCATAACAAGCTCGGCACGCAAGCCGCCCGCATAACCCGCATCGCGGCGCTGGCGCGCGAACTGGCCCCAATGGTCGGCGCGGATCCCGATGAGTGTGAGCAGGCCGCCCGCATCGCCAAGGCCGATCTGTCGTCGGAAATGGTCTATGAATTTCCGGAACTGCAGGGGCTGATGGGGCGCTATTATGCCCGTGCCGCAGGCTACAGCAAGGATGTCGCCGCCGCCGCCCAGGAACATTATGCGCCGCTTGGGCCGTCAGACGATGTGCCGACCAACCCGGTCTCCGTCACCGTGGCGCTGGCCGACAAGATCGACACGCTGACAGGCTTCTGGGCGATTGACGAAAAGCCGACCGGGTCGAAAGATCCCTATGCGCTGCGGCGCGCGGCCTTGGGGGTTATTCGGTTGGTGTTGGAGAATGGGCTGCGGTTGGGGTTGTTGCGTTTGTTTAAGTATTGGGAGGCGACACTTCGGCCTGAAAACACCGAGGCGGCCACCGTTGTATCAATGACCGACATGAGGCCTGCGCGAAACCTCGACCTCCTCACCTTCTTCCACGACCGCCTCAAAACCTATCTCAAAGATAAAAACATCCGTCACGACATCATCGACGCCTGCCTTGCCATGCCCGGCAATGATGACCTCACCCTGCTGGTGAAACGTGCCGAGGCGCTCTCCGCTTTCCTGCAATCCGATGATGGCGAAAACCTCCTGCAGGGCTACAAGCGCGCCGCCAATATCCTGGCCCAGGCCGAGAAGAAAGATGGCGTCGAATACCGCTACGGGGCGGATGCCAAATTCGCCGAAACCGAGGAAGAGCGGGCGCTGTTCACAGCCCTGGCCAAGGCCGAGGCCACCGTCACCCCGGCGCTCGAACA
This sequence comes from Alterinioella sp., assembly GCF_058343375.1. Lineage (NCBI taxonomy): Bacteria > Pseudomonadati > Pseudomonadota > Alphaproteobacteria > Rhodobacterales > Paracoccaceae > Alterinioella > Alterinioella sp. The sequence goes on along the minus strand of NZ_JBTUJH010000028.1, from coordinate 43,753 downwards.
AGATGATTTCGCTGCCGCGATGATGGCACTGGCGGGCCTGCGCGCACCAATCGATGCCTTTTTCGAGGCAGTGCAGGTCAATGCAGAAAGCGCGATCCTGCGCCGCAACCGTCTCAACCTGCTGCATGAAATCACAGCCGCCTGCGCCCGCATCGCCGATCTCTCGATGATCGAAGGCTGACCCGCAATCAAGGTTAACGCGGCCCCGATCCGCAACGCCCCGGAACCATTGCGCCAAAGCCGGCCCGGCCCGGGTTTGCAGGGCACCGCCCCGCCATCGCGCTCCCCCCCCTGCGCGCCGTCGCCGCCACTCGGCCCGGCCGCAGGCCCCGCCTTCATCCGCCATTAACCTTAACGCGCCCGCCTCTCGCTTTCATCCTGGCAAAAATACCTCGGGGGGCGTCGCCCCGAAGGGCGGCGGGGGGCAGCGCCCCCAAATACCCCATGGCCACACCCGAACCCGCAATTTCGCACCTGCGGCATCACAGGCTGGACCCACGGTCGCAACCCTGTATGGTCACGCGAAAACCCCCTTCGCAGGTGCAATATAAACCGATGCCGCAACCGCCCGATATGCTCCTGATCACGCCGACCGCCGCGATCACCGCAGACCAGCATGGCAGCCGGGCGAAATGCCTGCAGCGGTTGGTGCGTCTTGATTTGCCAGTGCCGTTATCGGTGGCGCTTTCGTGGAATGCGGTGCGTCGGCTGGCCAAGGGCGACATGCCCGATTTCGCGGCATTGACGGCGATCTTCGATGATGGCGATCTGCTTTCGGTGCGCGCCTCCAGCCAATCGCCCGATTGGGGCGGGCCGGGCACTGTGCTCAATATCGGCATGAACGATGCCGTTGCGGCGCGCATTGCGGCCGATCACGGCCAGGACGCCGCCAATGCGCTCTACCTCTCCTTCATCCGCACCTATGCGGTCGATGTGCTGCGGCTGGACGAGGATCTCTTTGCCGATCCGATCACGCCGCGCATTGCCAAACAGCATTTCGAAGACGAGATGGAGGAGCCTTTCCCGCAGGATGTCGTGACCCAGTTGACCGAGGTGCTGCGCTCGATGGCGCGCGCCTGGGAGGGCACCACCGCCCGGCTTTTGCGTCAGGCCAAGGGCGCGCCCGCCGATGTCGGTCTGGGGCTGGTGGTGCAGCGCATGGCGCTGAGCATTGGCCGCGGCGAAACCGGTGCCGGCGTCGTGCAATATGTCAGCCCCGATACCGGCGAGGCGCAGATCACCGGGCGCTATCTGCCGCAAAGCCAGGGCCGTGCCGCTCTGCGTGAGGTTGACGCACAGTTCATCGAGCAGGATCCGCGCGGGCCCTCGCTGGAGGATCGCTGCCCCGATCAGGTGGCCGCGCTGCGTCAGGCCGGGCAGATCATGCGCCAGCGCCTGCGCGAGGAAATGCAGATCGAATTTACCTTGATGGAGGGCAAGCTGGCAATTCTGGATGCGGTGAAGGTGCCGCGTTCGGCCCGGGCCGAGGTTCGCATCGCTGTCGATCTGGCGGAAACCGGCGTCATTTCGCGCAACGAGGCGCTGCACCGTATCGCGCCCTTCACGCTCAACCAGTTGATGCACCGCCAGATCAGCCCCGACGGCGCGCGCGACGTGCTGACGCAGGGCATCTCGGCGGCCCCCGGTGCGGCCACCGGCAAGATCGTGTTCTCCGCCGCCGCCGCCCAGACCGCCGCCGCCCAGGGCGAGCCTTGCATCCTGGTGCGCCGTGAAACCAGCCCCGAGGATATCCGCGGCATGCATGCCGCCGATGCCATCGTGACCGGACGCGGCGGCATGACCAGCCACGCCGCCGTCATTGCGCGCGGGCTTGGCGTGCCTTGTGTCTCGGGGGCCATCCAATTGCAGCTCGACATGCGCAAGAAAACCCTGACCGTGCCGGGCCGAAAGGTGTTTCACGAAGGCGACATCATCACCGTCGATGGCAGTTCCGGCGAGGTTCTGGTCGGGGCCGCAAAGATGATCGAGCCCAATATGGGCGGGGCCTTCGCGACGCTGCTGGAATGGGCCGATGCGGCGCGTGACATCGGCATCCGCGCCAATGCCGACACTCCCGAAGATGCCCGCCTGGCGCTGAAGTTCGGCGTCGATGGCATCGGGCTGTGCCGCACCGAACACATGTTCTTTGATCCCATCCGGTTGACCGTGATGCGCGAGATGATCTTTGCCGAGGGTGCCGCTGAGCGCGCCGCCGCACTGGACCGTCTCCTGCCGATGCAGCGCGCCGATTTCACCGAATTGTTTCAGCTGATGCAGGGCAAACCGGTCTGCATCCGCCTGTTAGACCCACCCTTGCATGAATTCCTGCCCGGCGACCGGGATGGTATCCGCGCGCTGGCCGAGGCCATGGACCTGCCGGTCAGCCGGGTTGCCGCGCGGATCGAAAACCTGCAGGAGTTCAACCCGATGCTGGGCATGCGCGGCGTGCGGCTTGGTATCACCATGCCCGAGATCTACGAGATGCAGGCGCGCGCCATTTTCGAGGCCACCGCCGCCGAAACCAAGGCGGGCAATCCGGTGCTGGCCGAGATCATGATTCCGCTGGTCAGCGCCAAGCGCGAGGTAGAGCTGATCAAGGATCGGGTCGATGCGATCGCGGCGGCGGTGCGCAACGAGACCGGGCAGGATTTCGCCTTTCGTCTGGGCGTTATGGTCGAAACGCCGCGGGCTGCGTTGCGCGCCGGCGAGATTGCCGAATATTGCGCCTTTCTGTCCTTCGGCACCAACGACCTCACCCAGATGACCTATGGCCTGTCGCGCGACGATGCCGGGCGCTTCATGTCGGCCTATGTCAAACAGGGTGTCTTTGCCGAGGATCCGTTCCAGCGGCTCGATATCGACGGCGTCGGCGAATTGCTGCTTCTGGGGGCGGCGCGCGGCAGGGCGGTCAAGCCCGATATCACGCTCTCGATCTGTGGCGAACATGGCGGCGATCCCGATTCGATTGCGTTTTCGCGCGATGCCGGGTTTACCTATGTGTCCTGCTCGCCCTTCCGGGTGCCGGTGGCCAAGCTGGCGGCGGCACAACTTGCGGTTGCAGATGCGCAAACATTGTCCGATTCCGACACATAATCGCCCCGATTCTCGGCCATTAACCCTGTCAGAGAAATGATTCTCTGGTGCGCATACCCGCCCCACCCTGTTGGGCGGTTGTTAACCCGGGATCGCTAGATTGTGCAGTAGCTGGACGGCTCCTCGTGTCGGACGCTTCAGCATGTTGAGGAGTTGAAGGCCGGAAGCCCCGGCAGATGGGGGATGCCCAGAATGGGATCTTTGAGTATGAAACGCGCCTTTTGCGTGGCGGTATCGGTATTGCTTTGGTTCAGCGCAACGGCGCAGGCCCAGGTTGTGGCATCCACCTCGACCGACCCGGGCTTTTCCCTGACCGCGACGCTGGCTGCTGTGATGGGCACCGAACGCTCGGCGCTGCGGGCGCTCAGCCCGGGCCGGGTCCGGGCGCTTGGCGCCCCCTATTCGGGCAATGGATCGGCCGCAGGCGGCGGCAGGGCGGATGGCAATGCGCCCTATACGGCAGCTGAACTTGACGCCATGCCAAGGGCGCGCGGCAACCGGCAATGGGCCTGCCTGACCGAAGCGATTTATTTCGAGGCGCGCGGCGAAATCACCGCCGGCCAGTTCGCGGTGGCAGAGGTCGTTCTGAACCGTGTCGACAGCCCGGATTACCCCGACAATATCTGCGATGTCGTCTATGAAGGCACCGGGCGGCTGAATGCCTGTCAGTTTTCCTATACCTGCGACGGCATCCCCGAAGTGGTGACCGAACCCGCGATTGAACGTCGCCTGGGCAAGATCGCCCGCATCATGATCGATGGCGGGCCGCGCAACCTGACCGGTGGGGCCACGAATTACCATGCCAATTGGGTCAACCCGTCCTGGGCGCAGGTCTATCCGCAAACCGCCCAGATCGGGGTGCATCTGTTTTACCGTCGGCCATCCTGAAGCGCTTTCATTCGCGCTGGCGGCTGTTAAAAGGCAGGAGTTACAGCCCCAGCCTGAGCAGCTTGCGCCCCATGTCTGACGAAATCCCCCTTGCCTTTGCCCCGCTGGCTGACCGCGTGTCGGCCACCACAGGCCGCGTAGCCCTGGACCGGATCAGCCTGACGGGTCTGGAGCGAGCCGTTGAAATCGGGGCTTTTCAGCAGGAACGCGGGATCATCCAGCGCCTGCGCTTTTCTATCGTGGCCGAGGTGCTAACTGCGGCCGAAGATGGTGCCGATGATGTCGACCGGATCCTGTCTTATGATGCGCTCAGCGAGGCGGTGGATGGCGAACTGGCCGGCGAACGGCTGAACCTGCTGGAAACGCTGGCCGCGCGCATCGCCGATCGTATCCTGGCCCATCCGCTGGCGGCGCGCTGTTTTCTGCGCATCGAAAAGCTGGATCGCGGGCCATATGTTCTGGGGGTCGAGATCGTGCGCAGTGCGTCCGACCGGCAGGTGACCGACCCCGATACACCGCGCCCGCTGGTGGTCTATCTGTCAGATGCAGCCGCGCAACGCCCCGATCTGAGCGCTGCTCTCGACCGGCTGACCGGGCAGGGCGCGCCGCTGATCCTGTGCGTTGGCCCCGGTGCCTTGCCGGTGGCGCGGGTCAGCGATGCCACCGCGCAGCGCCGCATCGACCTGCTGGAGATTGAACAAAACGCCTGGGCGCTGGCCGCCCGCGATCCGGCTTTCGTCATTGCCGCCAGCCGCACCGAACTGGACTGGGCGCTGAACAATGGCCTTGTGTCGGTCTGGGCCCCGTCCAAGCTGGTTCTGGACAGTTTCGACAGCCCCAAATCCGCCACGGGCGAGGCGCTGGCGCTGTGGCTGGCAGGTCAGTTCCGCGCCGAAAAGATGATCTGTCTTGGCGGCTCGGTGCCAGCCTCGGACAAGATCGAGATTACCGAACTGCCCGCCACCTGACCGCTGCCTTGTAGGACCCCGGATATGACGCTCTATTACCGCCCCATCCCTCAGATCGACGCCGCCCGCCCGGCCCATGCTGTCAGCCTTGCGGGCACCTGGGCCTGGTTCACCCATGTCGAGGAACTGGCCCGCGACCGCGCCCCCCGGATCATCCCCGCCAATGCGGTGCCGCAGGCAGCCCTTGCCCGCCTGACCGCCCCAAGGCCCGCCATTGCCGGGCTGTCACTGGATCGCCCCCGCCTCATGGGTATCCTCAATCTGACGCCTGACAGTTTCTCGGATGGCGGCGAATTTGACGACCCCGACAAGGCGCTTGCCCAGGCGCAGAACATGCTGGCGGAGGGGGCCGATATGCTCGACCTTGGCGGCGAAAGCACCCGCCCCGGTGCCGCCGAAGTCCCAGTCGACACCGAAATCGCCCGCACCGCCCCGGTCATTGCCGCGTTGCGAAACCAGGGCGTCACCGCGCCCATTTCCATCGATACCCGCAAATCCATCGTCGCCCGCGCCGCCCTTGATGCCGGGGCCAGCCTGATCAACGATGTCTCGGGGTTTCATTTTGACCCTTATATGGCCCGGCTGGCGGCCCGGGCGCAGGCTCCGGTGGCGCTGATGCATGCCCAGGGCCTGCCCGATACGATGCAGCAAAACCCCGAATACGGCGATGTCGTGCTCGATGTTTATGACAGTCTTGAAACACAAATGCGCGTGGCCGAGGCCGCCGGCACCCCGCGCGGCCGCATTCTGGTCGATCCCGGTATCGGCTTTGGCAAGAACGATGCCCATAACATGGCCCTGATAAACCGCATTTCGCTGTTTCACGGGCTTGGCTGCGGCATTCTGCTGGGGGTCTCGCGCAAGGCCGGTATCGGGCGCATCGGGGGCATCCCCGATCCTCACGACAGGGGGGCTGCATCGGCTGCTATTGGCCTATACGCCCTGGGGCAGGGGGTTCAGATGCTGCGCGTTCATGATACAAAGCTGCACAGGCAGATGATCGCGCTGTGGCGCGCGGCGCAAAGAGGGGCACCATGACACGCAGGCTGTTTGGAACCGACGGGGTGCGCGGGCGCGCCAATACCGATCCGATGACCGCTGAGATGGCGCTGAAACTGGGGGCGGCGGCGGGGCGCTTTTTCCGGCGCGACAAAAGCCCCGGCCACCGCGTGGTGATCGGCAAGGATACCCGGCTGTCGGGCTACATGATCGAAAACGCGCTGACGGCGGGATTTACCTCGACCGGTATGAATGTGCTGCTGCTCGGGCCGGTGCCGACGCCTGCGGTGGGCATGTTGACGCCCTCGATGCGGGCCGATGTCGGCGTGATGATCTCGGCCAGCCACAACCCGGCCACCGATAATGGCATCAAGTTTTTCGGCCCCGATGGCTACAAGCTCAGCGATGCGGCCGAGGCGGAGATTGAACGCCTGGTGTTGTCCGATATCACCCCGGCCCAGGCTGAAAATATCGGTCGCGCCAAGCGTATCGACGATGGCCGCTTTCGCTATGTCGAACGGGTCAAGGGGACTTTTCCGGCGGGTCTTACGCTGGATGGGCTCAAGGTCGTGGTTGATTGCGCCAACGGGGCCGCCTACCGCGCCGCGCCCGAGGTGTTGTGGGAACTGGGGGCCGAAGTGATCCCGCTTGGCGTCAGTCCCAACGGCTTCAACATCAATGATGGCGTCGGATCGACCGCACCGGCGGCGGCGGCGGCGATGATACTGGAAACCGGGGCCGATCTGGGCATCTGTCTGGATGGCGATGCCGACCGGGTGATCGTGATCGATGAAAAGGGTCAGATCGCCGATGGCGATCAGATATTGGCGCTGTTTGCCAATCGTTGGGCCGATGAGGGGCGTCTGAAGGGTCATACGCTGGCCGCGACGGTGATGTCCAATCTGGGGCTCGAACGCTATCTGGCCGACCGCTCCATCGTGCTGCACCGCACGCCGGTTGGCGATCGTCACGTGGTGGCCGCGATGCGCAAGCACGGCCTCAACCTGGGCGGCGAGCAATCCGGCCATATCGTGATGACAGATTACGCCACCACCGGCGACGGGCTGATTGCGGGGCTGCAATTTCTGGCCGAAATGGTGCGCACCGGCAAACCGGCCAGCGCCCTGTCGCGCAGCTTTGAACCGGTGCCGCAACTATTGCAAAACGTCCGGTTTGCGGATGGGCAAGCACCGCTGGAAGCAGTCGCGGTAATCGCGGCGATTGCGGCGGCCGAGGCGCAATTGCAAGGCACCGGCAGGCTGTTGATCCGCAAATCGGGCACCGAACCGCTGATCCGGGTGATGGCGGAATGCGAAGATCAGGGCCTGCTGGAAAACGTCGTGGGCGAAGTGGTGGCAGCGGTCGAGGCCGCCATTTGATCAGCCATCCCGGGCCGTGATCCTATAGCATATTCGAAAAAACCCGTAACATCTGACGCTGCCTGAAATCAAAGATTTCAACGCGCCCGGCGAATGCGCGCCAGGCTCCGGTGCCCGAAAAGCCGCCTGAGCGCGCCCCATTGGCTCAGCGCCACGCCGCTCAGGATCAACGCCATGGCCCAGAGCAGCGAGGGCGGCAGCGGCTCGCTCAGAAATGCCGCCCCCAACAGCACCGACCATAGCGGCACCTGATAATTCACCAGACCCATGAAAACCGGCCCGGCAGAGCGCACCACGATCACCCGCAATATATTGGCCGCCGCCGTCGGGATCAGGCCAAGCCCGGCCAGCCACAGCAAGGTATCGGTCGGCGGCAATGGCGGTGGGCCTTCCAGGGCCCAGGCCAGCGGCACCACGATCACCGCCCCGATCAGCAGCAGCACGGTGGCCAGGCCGATCGGGTCAATCGGCGGCAGACGCCGCAGATAGACCGAACTGACCGCATAGCAGGCGGCCGCCCCCAGACAGGCCAACCGGCCCCAGGTCTCCAGCCCCGCGCCGCTGCTTTCAAAGGCCTGCCCGCCGATCAGGATCACAACGCCGGCAAAGCCGATCACAAAGCCCACCGTCTTGCGCAGCGTCATCGCCTCGCCCGGCACCAGAAAATGCGCCAGCGGCAGCACGATCAGCGCCATCGCGGCCATCGACACACCGGCAAAACCCGAGGTGACATATTGCTGCCCCCAGGACAGCAGCATGAAGGGCAGGGCCGAACTGAGAAGGGCGACGAAAATCAACCCGGACCAGTCGCGGGCCGGGCCAGTAAACAGCGCCGCGCCACGCGCCCCCCAGATGACGCTCATCAAAGCGGCGGCAAACCCGATCCGGCCCGCCGCCAGCCAAAACGGCGTGATGCCGCGCAGCGCGATTTCGATCACCAGGAAGGTGGCCCCCCAGGTCAGGCCCAGAATACCGATCATCAGCCAGCTTCTCGGCGTGATCTGTGGTGTGGTCATTGGGGCGGTCCCTCCGGGTTGGCCACAGTCAGACCCCGGCGCGCGGCCGGGGTCAATCATGGGTGGTGAAACGGATGGCCCCGCGGCTACCCGCGCAGCCGGTAATGCAGCAGGATCGGCACCGCCAGCTCCTCTTCATCGGTCAAATGGCGGTGCAGAAACCGTTCGATCCCGGCGCTCACCTCGGCCAGCGGCCCGGCCTCATCGGGCATTTGCGCCTCCTCCAGCGTGGCCAGTTGCACCACCCGGTTGGCGGTGCGGGTAAAGCGGTCCAACAGGGCATCCAGGTCTGCATGGTCCCCCTCCAGCATCGCCAGCCCGGCGGCAAAACGCGGGTCGGCGGCCTCCAGTTCGGGAAAGAATTCGCGGTCCTCCCAATGGTGATGGCCATGCAGGTTGCGCACCAGCAGATTGCCGAAATGCGCCAGCCGCCCGGCATAGATCTGCGGCTCACCGGCCTTGTCGAGAAAGCCCTGCGTATCCTCCGTGATGATCGCCGCCAATTGGCGGAACATGGAATGGGCGGCCATCCAGTTCTGGGTGGACCGGGCGAGATTCGGGTTCTGCGGCCAGGTTGCGCGCGGATAATCCCGAAGCAGGATCTGCATTTCAGAGGGCAGGCCCTGTCTTGTGTCGATGCTGTGTCGGGTCATGCGAAGGCAGATGGGCGCAAGGTTATATTATAACAATACCACATCCGCGCACCAATATTGTGCAGCCCCGCAGTGGAACGGAAAACGGCCCCGGCAAGGTCTTTCGCCGGGGCCGGAATGTCAGTGCAAAACGCGCTTAGTTCTTCGCCTTATCCACCATCTTGCCAGCCGAAATCCACGGCATCATGGCGCGCAGCTTTTCGCCGACCTGTTCGATCTGATGTTCATCATTCAGGCGGCGCGTGGCCTTGAAGGACGGCTGACCTGCCTGATTTTCCAGCATGAAGTCGCGCACGAATTTGCCGGTCTGGATGTCGCGCAGAACCGCCTTCATCTTGGCCTTGGTCTCATCATAGGGCAGGATCCGCGGCCCCGAGACATATTCGCCATATTCGGCGGTATTGCTGATCGAATAATTCATGTTGGCAATGCCGCCCTCATAGATCAGATCGACGATCAGCTTGACCTCATGCAGGCACTCGAAATAGGCCATTTCAGGGGCATAACCGGCCTCCACCAATGTCTCGAACCCCATCCGGATCAGCTCCACCAGCCCGCCACACAGAACCGCCTGTTCGCCAAACAGATCGGTCTCGCATTCCTCGCGGAAATTGGTCTCGATGATGCCGGAGCGGCCGCCGCCGATGGCGGAACAATAGCTGAGGCCAATCTCCAACGCGCGCCCGCTCGCATCATTATCGACCGCCACCAGGCAGGGCACGCCGCCGCCCTTGGAATATTCGCCGCGCACAGTGTGGCCGGGGCCTTTCGGGGCCATCATGATGACGTCGATGCCCGGCTTGGCCTCGATCAGGCCGAAATGCACGTTCAACCCATGGGCAAAGGCAATCGCCGCCCCGTCGCGCAGGTTGTCATGCACGTATTTGCGATAGGTTTCGGCCTGCAATTCATCGGGCATGGTGAACATGATCAGATCACACCAGGCGGCGGCCTCGGCAATGCCCATCACCTTCAGACCCTCGCTTTCGGCCTTGGCGGCAGAGGCCGATCCCTCGCGCAGCGCCACGACCACATTCTTGGCCCCGGAATCGCGCAGGTTCAACGCATGGGCATGGCCCTGGCTGCCATAGCCCAGAATGGCCACTTTCATGTCCTTGATCAGGTTGATGTCGCAATCTCGGTCGTAATAAACGCGCATGGGTTCGCTCCTTGGCGATAGGGATGTTGCGCGCACTCTACGCCCCGAGCTGGATAAAATACGCTAGGCCATTGGCATAAAACCCTCCTGATGATAGAAAATCATTCGTAAATTTCTTCTTTGGTAAAATACTCATGCTCGACGACGCCGACAGACGCCTTCTGCGCCAATTGCAGGACCACCCCGAAATGTCGGTCTCGGATCTGGCGGCCGCCACCGGCATTGCCGCTGCCACCTGCTACAAGCGGCTCGACCGGCTGCATGATACCGGCGTGATCCGCGCCACCCGCGCGGTGATCAACTGGGCGGCATTGGGCTTCACCGTCGAGGTCTCGTTGCGCATCACGCTGGACAAGACCCAACCGCGCGCCTTCGATGAATTTCTGGCCGCCGCCCGCGATATCGCCGAAGTGACCGAGATCCAGACCTTTCTGGGCCGCGTCGATACCCGGCTCTCGGTTCTGGCCCGCGATATGGGCCATTATCAGGAGATCTACCGCAGCCGGATCCTGGCGCTGCCCCATATCGCCGATATCGAGGCGCTGATGACTGTCGCCACCATCAAGGATGCCGAAAGCCTGCCACTATGATCGAGCTCGACGATACCGACCGCGCCATCCTGCGCGCGCTGGTCGATGACGCAACGCTGAAATCCTCCACGCTCGGGCGACGGTTGGGGCTCAGCCAACCGGCCACCTGGCGGCGCATCCGGCGGCTCACCGATGCCGGCGTGATTGCCGGGCGCAGGCTCGATCTCGACGCCGCCAAACTGGGCTTTGGCGTGACGGTGTTTCTGGGCATAAAACTGGCCACCAAGGGCCGCGTCAGCCTGGAAGATTTTGAGCGCGCGGTGACCGCCATCCCCGAGGTGCAGACGGTCAGCCACGTGCTTGGCCTTTATGATTACCGCCTGCGCGTCACCGCCCGCGACCTGGCCGATTTCGAACGCGTCCTGCGCCGCCGCATCATGACCTTGCCGGGGGTGGGCAATGTGGAGGCCAATGTGCTTCTATCCGAGGAACGCCGTCCCGGCCCGATCGGCTAGGCCGCCGCGCTGCGGCTACAGGTTAATCGGCGGTATCGTAGGAAATCGAACCGCTCCCTCTGGCCTTTACTGCTGTGAAAGGTGAGTATTTGGACAAAGAAGAAGCCCAATTGGTTCCATTTCAGGAGGTCCTCCCGATGCCCGCATTGCTCGACACCGTTGATCCCGATGGCCTGCTCGAATTTTCCGTCGTCTTCACCGACCGGTCGCTCAACCACATGAGCGCCAGGTTCCAGCAGGTGATGCGCGACATCAGCGACGGGCTGCGCACGGTCTATGATGCAGACGGCGTGGCAATCGTGCCCGGCGGCGGCACCTTCGCGATGGAGGCCGTGGCGCGCCAGTTCGCCACCGGCCAGACCTGCCTGATCCTGCGCAACGGCTGGTTCTCGTTTCGCTGGTCACAGATCCTTGAGATCGGCGATATCGCAGCCGAGACCACGGTGATGCAGGCCCGCCAGATCGGCAATGACCCGACCGCCGCCTTCGCGCCGGCCCCGATCGAAGAGGTCGTGGCCCGCATCCATACCGAAAAACCGGGGGTGGTCTTTGCGCCGCATGTCGAAACTTCCTCGGGCATCATCCTGCCCGAGGCCTATGTCAAGGCGCTGGCCGATGCCGCACATGCGGTCGGTGCGCTGATGGTGCTCGATTGCATTGCTTCGGGCTGCGTCTGGATCGACATGAAGGCCACCGGTGTCGATGTGCTGATCTCGGCCCCGCAAAAGGGCTGGTCGTCCACCCCCTGTGCAGGCCTTGTGATGCTGTCGGATCGGGCGCTTGCGCGGCTGCAGGAAACAACATCCTCCAGCTTCGCCGCCGATCTGAAGAAATGGCACGCGATCATGGCCGCCTATGAGGGCGGCGGTCACGCCTATCACGCCACCTTGCCCACCGACGGGCTGCTGGCGTTCCGCGACACGATGGCGGAAACACGGGCCTATGGGGTCGAAAAACTGCGTGACGCGCAATGGGACCTGGGCAGCAGGGTCCGTGCGGCGCTGGCGGCCCGTGGCATCCGCTCGGTGGCCGCCGATGGCTTTGGTGCCCCCGGCGTGGTGGTCAGCTACACCGATGATCCAGGCATCCAGAACGGTTCCAAATTCGGCGCACTCGGCATCCAGATCGCCGCCGGTGTGCCTTTGCAGGTGGGCGAACCCGAAGGCTTCTCCACGTTCCGCCTCGGCCTTTTCGGTCTCGACAAGCTCTACGATGTCGACGCCACGATGGCCCGGCTGGAAAGCGCCCTCGATCAGGCGATTACCTGACCAATATGCACCCGATCCGGCCTTCTTTGCGCCGGAAATATCCCGGGGGTGCGGGGGCTGGCCCCCGCGGATCGCCGCCAAAGGCGGCGACACGCCCTATTCCGCACGCCCCGTCCCAAGCCCTGCACGCATCAGGCCCGTGCGCACCGGCTTGACCGAATAGAACGCCCGCAGCGCCCGCAACCGCATATCGCGCCAGCCCTGGCTTTCTACCATCGACGCCCGGTTGAGCGCATCAATCCCCGCCACACGCGCCCGCACCTCACCGTGGCGCGCCTTGTGATAGGCCGCCAGCATCTTGTGGCCGCCCAGCCCGGCGCGGTCAGCCTCGGCCAGGTCCTGCAATACGGTCAGATCCGCCAGGCTCATGTTCAGCCCCTGCGCACCGATCGGCGGCACCACATGCGCGGCCTCGGCGACCAGTGCCAGCCTTGTGCCCTCCATCCGGTCGGCGATCTGGCTGATGATCGGCCAGACCGAGCGCCGGGAAATCAGCCGCAGCGGCCCATAGAGCTGCGCCGATCGCGCCGTCATTTCGGCCTCGAACGCGGCGCTCTCCAATGCCGCCAGCCGGGCCACTTCGGGGCCGCGCTCCATCCAGACCACAGCCGATGCGGGCCCCCCGTCATGATCGGGCAACGGCACCAGGGTGAAGGGCCCGCCGGAGCGGTGGATCTCGGTCGAGATACCGGCATGCGGGCCATCATGCGCGACCGCAAAGGCCAGCGCCTTTTGCCCATAGCGCGTGGTGCGCACGCCGATTCCGGCCGCCTCGCGCATCGGCGATCCGCGCCCATCGGCGGCCACCACCAGCCGCGCCCGCACGCGTGTGCCGCAGCTCAGCCCGACCAGCGCTTCGCGTTCGCGGGCCAAAAGGCTTTGCGTGCCGGTGCCGGGGCGAAAATCGACATTCGGGATCAGCGCCAGAGCCGCCGAAATTTCCCGGCGCAACAGCCAGTTGGGCAGGTTCCAGCCAAAGGGATGCTCCGAGATGTCGGCGGCGTCGAAATCATAGGATGCGCGCGGCTCGGGCGTCTTGCCACCGGCATCGACAATGCGCATGATCCGCAGCGCGCTGGCATGCGGCTCCAGCCGGTCCCAGAGCCCGGCGCGGTCCAGAAATCCGCGCGCCGGTTGCAAGAACGCGGTGGTGCGCAGATCGGCCCCGTCGGCGTCTTCGGCAATGATCGGCGGGGCCGGATCGACGCAGATCACGGAAAACCCCGCCGCGCCGAACGCTGCCGCCGCCACCAGCCCGGCCACCCCGCCGCCGGAGACAAGGATATCGGTTTCGATGGTCTCAGACATGGGGCCTCGTGCATCGCAAATGGATCATATGGCCCGGCTTACGCCCTCGCGCCTGCGCGGTCCAAGCGGCAGATGGTCCCAACCAGGGGCCTCAGCCACGCGTGATCCGCTCCAGAAAATCGGTCAGATCGGCGGTATGGTGATGGATATGGGGGGCCGGGTCGGGCCGCGGTGCCACATGCACCGTGCGCAGCCCCATCGCATGCGGCGCGGCCAGATTGCGCGGATCATCCTCGAACATCGCGGCCCGGGTGGGCTCCAGCCCGTCGCGGGCAAAGATGGCGGCAAAGGCACGCGCCTCCGGCTTGGGGCGGAACCCGGCATGTTCGACGCCGTAAACCGCATCGAAAACCCCCGCCAGCCCGCGCGCGGCCAGCACGTTTTCGGCATAGGGCGCGGTGCCGTTGGTATAGACGATCCGCCGCCCCGGCAGCGCCTTGATCCGGGCCGCCAGTTCCGGGTCAGCCTCCAGCACCGAAAAATCGATCTCATGGACATCGGCCAGATAGGGGCCGGGATCGACGCCATGGATATCCATCAGCCCGGCCAGCGTGGTGCCGTGGTCGCGCCAATAGGTCTGGCGCAGCAGATCGGCCTTGTCGCGGTCCATGTTCAGGGCCGCCATCACATACTCGGTCATGCGGATGTTGATCTGGTCGAACAGCGCCATTTCGGGCGGGTAGAGCGTGTGGTCCAGATCAAAGACCCAGGTGGCGACATGATCAAACAGATGCGCGGGCATGTTCGGGGTCCTTGCGGCGGGCGGGCAGGGTTGCGCTTGGGCTATGGCCGCCCTAGCCTTGCCCGAAAAAAGGGGACCTGCCAATGGCCGGAGCCAAGACACCGCAAAAAGACGCCTACCAGCTGATTTTGCAGGCCATCGACAGGGGCACTTACCGGCCCGGCGCGCGGCTGGTTGAATCCGAGCTGGCCGAGCGTTTCGGCGTCTCGCGCACGCCGATCCGAGAGGCGCTGCAACGGCTGGAAACGCAAGGTCTGCTGAGCCGTGACGGGCGCAGCCTGATCGTGGCTTCGCTGGATCATGGCCAGATGGCGCAGCTTTATGCGGTGCGCGCCGAGCTTGAGGGGCTGGCGGCGCGGCTGGCGGCGCAACATGCCGCCGCCGAAGAAATCCGGGTCTTGCAGCAGATGGTGGAGGATGATCAGGCGCTTTTGGGTGACCCTGACGCGCTCAGCCTGGCCAATCGGCGCTTTCACAAGCAGATCCACCTGGCGTCACATAATACCTATCTGGTGCAGCAGCTTGATCTGGTGCATCGCTCGATGGCGCTGATGGCGACCACGTCCCTGGCCGCCAAAGGCCGCGGCCCGGTGGCGTTGGACGAACATGGCGCGATCGTTGCCGCGATTGCCGCGCGCGATGGGGACGCCGCGGCGGCGGCGCTGAAACATCACCTGTCAACCGCGTTCGAGGTGCGGCTGAAGGAGGAAGCGGCCTCGAATTGAGCCGTGGGCGCGGGCGGCGACGGGCCCGTGCGCCGGGCTTGCGAAAACCCGCCATGGGCCGTCTTGCGCCAGTGAAACGGGCGGTGCATCAGCTCAAACAGGCCCAGAATCGCGGCCGCACTTGCCAGCAGAAAATACAGATCCAGCACCGGGATCCACCAGCGCAGGTTGCGATGGCGCGCCAGGCGCGTGGCCCGCCATGCGGCCAGGAATGTCAGCGCCTGGCTGGCCAGAAAAAATATCGCAAGCCCCAGATAGCCAGCGGGCGATACGAACCGGTCCAACGGGTGCGCCACGCCGAACAGCTTGACCACCAGCGACCAGAGCAGCGGGGCCAGCGCAAAGCCCAGAACCGCCCCCAATAGCTGTGCCTGCAAGCCGAAAAACCGTTTTGGCCCCAGATCGCGCCACAATGCGACCGGGTCGCGCATATGGGTGGCCCAGGTCATCGCATAGCCCTTGAGCCAGCGCGATCGTTGCTTGACCCAGGGCAGAACGGCGGCGTTGGCCTCTTCATAGGTTGTGGTCTCGACGATCTCGGTGCGATAGCCGCGCCGCGCCAGACGCAGACCCAGATCGGCATCCTCGGTCACATTATGGGCGTCCCAGGCACCGATCTTCTCCAGCGCGTCGCGGCGGAAAAACAGCGTCGTGCCGCCCAGGGGAACGAACAGGCCAAGGCGCTGGATGCCGGGCAGGATAAGGCGAAACCAGGCTGCGTATTCCAGGGTAAAACAACGGCTTAGCCAATTATGCGTCGGATTGTAGTAATCCAGTTGACCCTGCAGGCAGACCACATCGGGGGGCATTTCGGCAAAGCGGTTGGCGACCTTGCGGATCTGGTCAGCCTCAGGCGCATCCTCGGCGTCATAGACCCCGATGATGGATCCGCGGGCGAAATTGAGCGCGTAATTCATCGCCCGCGGCTTGGTGCGCGGCTGCCCCGGTGGCACGATCACGGCGCGCATCCAGGCCGGCAGCGTGGCCTGGCGCAGCGCCGCGCGCGTGGTGGCGTCATCGGCCTCGACCACCAGCAGAACATCGAGCAATTCGCGTGGGTAATCGAGCTGCGAGATCCGGTCGATCAACTGGCCCGCTATATCGCGTTCGCCCAGCAGCGGCAGCAGGATGGAGACCACCGGCATGCGCTGGATCGGGGCCGGGCGATCATCGGCGGCGGCCGCTTCGCGGGCGCGAAACGGGGCCGAGGTAAATTCGGCCTGAAGCGCCAGCCATTTGATCAGGAGGTTGGCCGCTGAAATTCCGATAGCCAGGCCAAACAGCATGAGCAGCAGCGCTCCGGGCGCGACAAGGCTGAGCGCGGCCAGCGCCACGGCCAGGACAAGACACTGCCGCAATGCCCGATCGGAGCGCCAGTTGCGGCAACTGAAACTGCCCGGTGTGCGCGCCTCGGCCCGGCGCGCCAGCGCATACCCATAGGCCTGGGTCAGCAGATCATGCATCCGGGCGCGCCCGGCCAGGGCCAGAAGGATCGGACCATCATGATCAAGGGCGGCGCGGATCGCTTCGGCCCGGTCGGGGCGGTTGGTCAGCACCACCAGCGCCGCGCCGGCCCGTCGCCATGGCAACGCATTCAGCGCGGCGGCGGTTTTTGCCGGCATCAAAGGGGTCAGGCGAGGGTCCGGGGCCTCAGCGCCGGTATCGGCCAGACGGGTGCCGTATTGGGCCGAGAGGGCGCGCAGCAGCTGCACTTCGGAAATCACGCCATGCGCCATCAGAATCTCACCAAGCGGCAGATCCTGATGGCGTTGCAGCGCCAGCGCGGTCAGCATGTCATCGGGTTTGATTGCGCCCTGATCAATCAGAATTTCGGCTATCCGGGGCCGGGCCGCATCCGCACCTGATGCCACTGCCCGCAAATGCGACCGCTGCGCGTGGCGCGTGCGCTGTGTTCGCGCCTCAGAAAGATTCCGGCTTTCAGCCAATTGTCTTGTCCCCGAGCTTTTGCCCGAGAACCAGCAAGCGATTGATTGCTTAACATTTGATTAAATTGCCAGATTTCCCGTGCCCGCAGGCCGCGGGCGCGGCCACCCGATCACACCGGCGCGGCGGCCCGGGCCTGCATTGCGGCCACGAAACGTTCAAAAAGGTAATAGCTGTCCTGCGGGCCGGGGCTGGCTTCGGGGTGGTATTGCACCGAAAAGACCGGCTTGTTTTGCAGCCGGATGCCGCAATTGGAGCCATCGAACAGCGACACATGCGTTTCGACAACGCCCGCTGGCAGGGACTGACTGTCGACCGTGAAGCCGTGATTCATCGAGGTGATCTCGACCTTGCCGGTTTCCAGATCCTTGACCGGATGATTGGCCCCGTGATGGCCGTGATTCATCTTGACGGTCCTGGCCCCAAGCGCAAGCGCCAGCATCTGATGGCCCAGGCAGATGCCGAATACCGGCAGATCGGTCTTGAGGATATCGCGGATCATCGGCACCGCGTAAATGCCGGTGGCCGCCGGATCGCCGGGGCCGTTTGACAGGAAAACGCCGTCGGGTTGATGGGCCAGCACCTCATCGGCGGTGGCGGTGGCGGGCATCACCGTGACATCGCATCCGGCCGATGCCAGGCAGCGCAGGATGTTGCGCTTGGCCCCGTAATCGAGCGCCACGACCTTGAAACCGGGGGTATCGCGGCGGCTGTAGCCTTCGGGCCAGGCCCAGCGCATTTCATCCCAGAGATAGCTTTGCGCGCAGGTCACTTCGCGCGCCAGATCCAGCCCTTCCAGGCCCGCGAAACCGCGCGCCGCGGCAATCAGCGCCTCAAGGTCGAAATTGCCGTCCGGGTCATGGGCCAGCGCCACATGCGGCGCGCCTTGCTGGCGGATGGCGCGGGTCAGGCGGCGGGTATCAACGCCGCCGATGCAGATCCGGCCCCGTGACGTCAGCCAGTCGGTCAGACTGGCCTCGGCACGCCAGTTCGATGGTTCGGTCGGGTCCCATCTCACCACCATGCCGGCGGCGACGGGATCGGCGGTTTCGTCATCATCGCTGTTGACGCCGGTATTGCCGATATGGGGGAAGGTGAAGGTCACGATCTGGCCCGCATAGGACGGATCGGTCATGATCTCCTGATAGCCGGTCATCGCGGTGTTGAAGCACAGTTCGGCCACGGTCTGGCCGGTGGCGCCGAACCCGCGGCCGTAAAACACTGTTCCATCAGCAAGAACCAGGCAGGCGGTGGGGCGGGCGGTCATCGGTGAGACTCCGGTATTGTGGGGGGCAAAATCTGGCGCAACCTAGAGACCGGCAGGGCCGTGGTCAAGCCACCCCGGGGACGGGTTGTTGTGAGCCTGCGCATCCATTATGTTCAAGGGCTGTTGGACATCTCAGGGACATATCGAATGCCACTCAGAACACGGATCACCGATGGTATGAAAACGGCAATGCGGGAGAGGGATGCAACGCGGCTTTCCACGCTGCGCCTGATCAGTGCAGCCATCAAGGATCAGGATATCGCGGCGCGCGCCAAGGGCAATTCCGACGGCGTCGGCGAGGCCGAAGTGCTGGCCATCCTGGGCAAGATGGTCAAGCAGCGCCAGGAAAGCGCGCGCGCCTATGAAGAGGGCGGGCGGCTGGAGCTGGCCGAAAAGGAGCGCGAGGAGATTGGCATTATCGAGGAGTTTCTGCCGCGCCAGTTGAGCGATGAAGAGGTCGCCAAAGCGGTCAATGATGCGATCAGCGCCACCGGGGCCGACAGCATCCGCGACATGGGCAAGGTGATGGGCGCGCTGAAGGCCAAATATACCGGCCAGATGGATTTCGGCACGGTCGGCCCACAGGTGCGCGACCGGCTGGTGTGACAGCGGCGGGCAGGTGGGGCTGCTCTGACGAAGCGAAAAAAAGAGGCCGCGCGAGGGAGAAAGCGCTGGCCTCTTTTTCTTTGGCGCGCCGCGCGATGCGCGATCGGCCAGGAAGGAACCTTGAATTGGCGGGCCCGCCAAAGAGGGCGCGCGTCACGTGGTCAAAGCGATATCTGGTGGGGCACCTGCCTTGGCCCTTGTCGGGGCTGTCCTGGGCAGAATACCTGACCGATATGAAACGCTGCGGATCGGGGCAGATTGGGCCGCCCGGGGTGATCCGCGATTGGTATACCGGGGACCATTGATAGGGCATTACCCCTAACGCGGGGTTAATGCCTGGCGGATTTGCCGGCCCGGTGCCCGGCCCTGGGCTTCAGAACGCGACAGCGCCGGTTGCCACGTCGAAGATCAGCTTGAGATTGAGAATGATCAGCACCGCCGCGATCACCCAACAGACCGTTGTCAGCCAGCGCGGGGCCGGCAGATCGCCCATCTTCTTGCGGTCAGAGGTGAACCAGATCAGCGGCACGATGGCAAAGGGCAATTGCAGGCTGAGCACGACCTGCGAGGCAATCAGCAGTTTCGCGGTTCCGCTTTCGCCGAAATACACGGTGACGAACACGGCCGGAACAATGGCGATGCCGCGGGTAATCAGGCGGCGCACAACCGGGGTCACCCGCAGGTGAATGAACCCCTCCATCACAATCTGCCCCGCCAGCGTGGCCGTAACGGTCGAGTTCAGCCCCGATGCCAGCAGGGCCACGGCAAACAGCGTTCCGGCGATGGTGGTGCCAAGTGTCGGATCAAGCAGGCGGTAGGCATCCTGAATTTCGGCGACCTCGAACTGCCCGGTGGTATAGAAGGCCGCCGCGGCAAGGATCAGGATCGAGGCATTGATAAACAGGGCAAACATCAGCGCGACGGTGGAATCGATGGTGCCAAGGCGGATTGCCTGAAGCTTTTCGGCGCGCGTCTCGCCGATATCACGGGTCTGGATGATCGCGGAATGCAGATAGAGATTATGCGGCATCACGGTCGCCCCGATGATGCCGAGCGACAGATACAGCATGACCGGCGAGGTGATCAGGCTCACCTGCGGAATGAAGCCCGCCAACACATCGCCGATAACCGGATCAGCATAGGCCATCTGCACCGCGAAACAGGCGGCAATCACCAGTATCAGGGCAATGACCACCGCTTCGAGATAGCGGAAACCCTTGTTCTGCAACCACAAGATCAGAAACACATCCAGCGCGGTCAGAATAACGCCAATCTCCAACGGTATGTTAAAGAGCAGGTTCAGCGCGATGGCGGTGCCGATCACTTCGGCCAGATCGGTGGCGATGATGGCGGCTTCGGCAAGCACCCACAGCACGTAGCTGGTCAGGCCGGGAAAGGCATCATGGCAGGCCTGTGCCAGATCGCGGCCGCTGGCAATTCCCAGACGCAGGGCAAGCGCCTGCAGCAGGATCGCCATGAAATTCGACAGCAGAACCACCGATAGCAGGGTATAGCCAAAGGCCGAGCCGCCCGCCAGCGAGGTAGCCCAGTTGCCGGGGTCCATATAGCCCACGGCGACAAGGTATCCGGGGCCGAAAAACGACGCGAACCGGCGCCAGAAAGACCCCGATCGAACCGTGACCGAGCGATTGGATTCCGGCAAGGACGGCTCACGCCGGTCCTGTTTCCATCCACCATTGCCGGGAAAGGCGGCAGGCCGGTTTGCGCGGTCGGTCATGTGTTTCATCTTTTATTGCGAATAACTCGCAGTATCAATAGAGGCGCAAGAATGCAGCGTCAAGCAGGCAGTTCCGGCAGGCGTGTCTGATGCCGGGACCGGGCTTTGACGCTGGCGTCAGGACCGGGCTATGGGCAGAATTTCGCGTTCCAGCAGGGCATGCAGGTCACGGCGTTCGGCGGGGGACAGGAAGGCACCGATTTCAACCTCGCGGGTTTCCGCCTTCAGGGTCAGGTAATCGGGCACCTTGGCCCCTTTGGGTATATGCCTGAGCCGCACCCAATAGGGGTTGGCCTGCCATATCTGTGCCGCTTTGCGGGGTTTTTTGTGCGTCAGGCGCATCCAGCCATCCCAGATCACCAGATCCTCGCGCAGTTCCAGATCCCGCCAGGACCGTTTCAGCCCCCACCAGATGGCGGCAATCGTGGCCAGGAAAAAGGGCAGCAACCCCCACAGAACCGGGCGGCCCAGAACCATGATCAGCGGCAGCGCCATCAACCCCGCAGTCAGCCCGATGAACCAGACAAAGCCCGGCGGGGTCAGCGATTTATGCGGCCGGATCAGCAGATGCAGGCGGGGGGGGCCGTGGGTGTCATGCAAAAGGGCCCCGAAATCCTCCGGGGCCCCTTCGTCAAATCGGGTAATACTGACCGGCATCAGTGACCGGGTTGCTTGTCCCACATATCCTGTGTGGGAAGCTCCTCGAAAGTGTGCTCGGGCGGCGGGTTGGGAAGGGTCCATTCCAGCGTTTCGGCATGGTCGCCCCAATAGGCGTTTTTCTCGATCTTCTTGCCATAGCGGATGGTGTAGAACACGATCCCGATGAACAGCAGGAAGGATGCAAAGGAGATGAACGCGCCGATCGAGCTGACATAGTTCCACAGTGCGAAGGCATCGGGATAGTCGATATAGCGGCGTGGCATGCCTTGGCGGCCCAGGAAATGCTGCGGGAAGAAGGTGACATTGGCCCCGATGAAGAAGGTCCAGAAATGCACCTTGCCCCAGAATTCAGGATATTGCCGGCCCGACATCTTGCCGATCCAGTAATAGATGCCGGCAAAGAGACAGAACACCGCCCCAAGCGACATCACGTAATGGAAATGGGCCACGACGTAATAGGTGTCGTGATAGACCCGGTCGATGCCCGCCTGGCTCAGCACGACGCCGGTGACACCGCCGATGGTGAAGACGAACAGAAAGCCCATGGCAAAGAGCATCGGTGTCTTGAAATCGATCGAGCCCTGCCACATCGTGGCGATCCAGCTGAACACCTTGATCCCCGTGGGCACCGCGATGACCATTGTGGCGATCATGAAATAGGCCTGCTGGTTCAGGGTCAGGCCGACCGTATACATGTGGTGGGCCCAGACGACAAAGCCAAGCGCACCGATGGCGACCATCGCATAGACCATCGGCAGATAGCCGAAGATCGGCTTTTTCGAGAAGGTCGCGATGACGTGACTGACGATGCCAAAACCCGGCAGGATGATCATGTAGACCTCAGGGTGACCAAAGAACCACAGCAGATGCTGATACAGGATCGGGTCGCCGCCAAGCGCCGGGTTGAAAAAGCCGGTGCCGAAGTTGCGGTCGGTCAGCAGCATGGTGATTGCGCCCGCCAGAACCGGCAGGCTCAGCAGAATGAGCCATGCGGTGATGAAGATCGACCAGGGAAACAGCGGCGTCTTGTGCAGCGTCATGCCCGGTGCGCGCATGTTCAGGAAGGTGGTGATCATGTTGATCGCCCCCAGGATCGAGGAGGCCCCCGAGACATGCACCGCGAAGATCGCGAAATCCATCGAGACGCCCGCCTCCAGCGTCGAAAGCGGTGCGTAAAGCACCCATCCGACGCCCGAGCCAAGCTGACCATTGCCGCCCGGTGCCAGCATCGAGGCGACGCCAAGCGCCACACCGGCCACATACATCCAGTAGGACAGGTTGTTCAGACGCGGAAATGCCATATCCGGCGCGCCGATCATCAGCGGCATGAAATAGTTGCCAAAGCCGCCAAACAATGCCGGAATCACCACGAAGAACATCATCAGGATGCCGTGATAGGTGACCAACACGTTCCACAGATGGCCGTTGGGGGTGCAATCCTCGGCCCCGATACCGCCCAGGAAACGGGCCCCTTCGGCGCACATGAATTGCACGCCGGGCTGCATCAGCTCCATGCGCATATAGACTGTAAACGCCACCGAAATGAGGCCAACGGCCCCTGCGGTGAACAGATACAGGATGCCGATATCCTTGTGGTTGGTGGACATGAACCAACGGGCGAAGAAACTCCGCTTTTCGTGGTCATGCCCGGTCGTGGCAGCGTCAGCCATAGCCGTCTCCTGTTTTGCACTGCGCGCCCCTGGCCCTGGCGGGTCCTGGCCACGCGCGCATCATTTCCTTCCCGCCGTTCTAAATAGCCCGGCCAGTCCGCGCAATGCGTTTGGCAGCGTTCAAGTGGGAAAAATTGCCTCAGGCGCAAATAAGCGGCCTTTTGTGCAAGCCGGGGGGCAGGTCAACGCGCGGTGCGGGTCAATCGAACACGCTGGGTGCGGCGCGATTGCCGGAGGCGGGTGCCAGGGTGGCGGTGTCATCCTGACGCGCCGTGGCGCTGGTGACATCGTTCACGGCGATCACGACCGAGGCCATGACCAGCAACGCCATCGCGAACAGGGCGGTCAACAGCACTCGAACCTCGCTGCGGTTATTGCGTTTGATCATCGCGTCGAAATCCAAGATGCCCGTCCTTTCAATTGTCCTTCGGCCCGGTCTCGACCGGCCAGCGCCCCGGGACCATGCCCGGATATGATTAACCGATCCCTACTGTCTGGCAGGTCGGGAATGTGTTCGGTCTGGATTGCTGTCGCATCCGCAGGCGGGAGCGAGAATTAACCGCAAACCCATTGCCTTACCCATTGCCTTACCCAATTCGGCGCGCCCCTTGCCGGGCAGCGATGGGGCCGGTTTTCGGCAGGAATTGTGGCGAAAAAAAGGCAGGTTGGGGTGCGGTTTGGAAACAGTCAGTTTACCGCCGGATCAACCCTGCTGCGGCGGGCAATTTGCGCCGTTCCGAATATATCGGCAAAGGTTTTCTGCAACGCGACGTCAACGTCATCCAGCGTTACCGGCAGGCCCAGATCGACCAGTGAGGTCACACCATGGCCCGAGATGCCGCAGGGCACGATGCCGGTGAAATGGCCCAGGTCGGGTTCGACATTGATCGAAAGCCCGTGATAGCTGACCCATTTCGTCAGCCGCACGCCAAGCGCTGCGATCTTGTCTTCGCGCGCGGTGCCGTCGGGCAGGGCGGGCTTGTCGGGGCGCGCCACCCAGACTCCGACGCGGCCATCGCGCCTTTCGCCGCGCAGGTTGAACTCGGCCAGCGTCGCGATCACCCAATCCTCCATCTGCGCCACGAATTTGCGCAGGTCGCGGCCGCGCGCGGCCACATCCAGCAGCACATAGGCCACCCGCTGGCCCGGCCCGTGATAGGTATATTGCCCGCCGCGCCGGGTCTCGAACACGTCGAACCGGTCGGGATCGGTCAGATCGGCGGCTTTGGCCGAGGTGCCGGCGGTGTAAAGGGGGGGATGTTCAAGCAGCCAGATCGCTTCATCGGCCGTGCCGCGCGCGATGGCGGCGGCCCGGGCCTCCATCCATGTCACGGCCTCCGGGTAGGGCACCGGATGATCCGTGCGTATCCATTCGACCATGTTCATGCCCGGCTGCTGACCGGCCTCCGTGCTGTGATGTGGGATGTTTCGCCCATCTGTCGGGGTCGCCCGCCTGACGGCCAAAGTCAAGATCATGGCGGCTGGCAACGGGCAGCACCGGGGATGCGCCAACGGCGACGAATCGTCCATTTCCGGGTCTGGGTGCCGATGCGAACAGGGCGGATTGGCACCCGGACCCGCCTGAAACCTTCGGTTTTCCGCGCAAAGCGACAGGTAATCGGACTTTTGATTGAACCCGGATGTGCTAATCTGCGACCTATGTTCGAGATCCATTTTCGGAGGACCATATCATGATCTTTAAAGCTTTGACCGCAGCGACCCTTGCCGTCGCCCTTGCAATTTTCCCCGCCGAAGAGGCCAGCGCCGATGTTGAAGAATTGCTTGGCGGGCTGATTGTCGGTGGCCTGATCGGTGCCGCGATTGCCAATGGCAATAACGCCGCCAACGCGGCCGCCGCCCCGCATCCGGTCGCCACGCAACCTCAGGCCCCCGTCCATGCCGCCATTCCGGCAACCCAGCTGGGCCGCGACACGCAGACCGCGCTGAACTATTTTGGCTTCAATGCCGGCGCCGTCGATGGCCAGGTCGGGCCCACTACCCGCGGCGCGATCGAACGCTATCAGGCGGCCATGGGATATCCGGTCAATGGCCGGGCCTATATGGAATATCAGAACAACGAGCTGATGCGGGCCTATTACTGGGGTATGAATGGCGGCTCCGCCCAGACCGGGCTTTATGGCCAGCCGCTGTTGATGGCCTATCGGTCGGCCCAGGTTGCGCCGCAGCCGACACAGCCCACCAATGTGGCCGCCCCGCCCGCGCAAACCGTGATTGTTGCGCCGCCGACCGCAGCCTCGATCACGCCGGAATACCCGATACAGGACACCAAGTAAGTCCAGCGATCGCAGTTTGAAATGGGCCGTGCCGGTATCTGGTGCGGCCCTTTTTGCATGCTGCCCGCGGGCGCGGAATCTCGGTGCAGAATCCCCCTTCACATCCGCCATGCGGGCGGGTACAAGCCCGCCACCTACCTGATCACGTGCGGTCGTGGCGGAATTGGTAGACGCGCAGCGTTGAGGTCGCTGTGGGGTAACTCCCGTGGAAGTTCGAGTCTTCTCGACCGCACCAGTTTCAATCCACATATTCAAATAGTATCAAATAGTTACGCTTTGTGGCGTTGGCTTCGCCCCCCTTTGTGTCCTCCTTCGGCGCGGCGCGACGCGCTCTATTTTATCGAAATCATTTGGAAACTTGGCCATATCCGGTCATTGCCTTCCGCGGCCCGGAATTGACGGCTTGGAAGGTGGCCCCCGATTGCATGAGCGCCGGGGGGCGCTAAAAACCTTCCCGGCTTCAAGGTCAGGACCGGTATAGGCTGCAAACTTCACGCATTCACAATCCAGGGGTTTTGGGAAGGGCTTGCGCTGGTCGCAAGCCAAAGCTGCATGGGCCCGGATTTCAAAGTGACCCACTACCGTCATGTCTCAGCTATTGCGAGAGGTGCTTTATTGTTTTGTTCCGCTTCGCGCGACCTGCGCGCGCCATTTCTTCGGCGGCAGCAGCCCATCTGGCCCCCAAAGCACGGCCCGCATGCCTCGTTGCGGTCATGATCAATCAGCTCATCTGAAAGCCCCGGCCCTGACCGGCTTTCGGCCACTGGTCACGGAAATCGCATCAGAGTAGGTTTCAAACGTGGCGTTAATGCAATAGATGCTCATGTTAGCGCTAACTGAAACCTTTTGGCTGGATCCTTCATGAAAGACGCAATTCTCGATCGTCTCCGCTTTTCGCTTGGTAAGCAGCAGGAATCGGCCAGCATCTATGATTGGCGCATGGCGCTGTCGCTTGCCTTGCGCGATGAAATGATCGGACCCTGGCATGACAGCCTGAAACAGGCCCGCACGGAGCGGAAAAAGCGGGTCTATTACCTTTCGATGGAGTTCCTGATGGGGCGGCTGGTCGAGGATGTCGCCGCCAATCTGGGACTGGTCGACAAGGCCAAACAGGCCCTGACAGCGCTTGGCCAGGATTATGATACGATCGTGCATGATGAGCCGGATGCAGCCCTTGGCAATGGCGGTCTGGGGCGGTTGGCGGCGTGTTTCATGGACAGCCTGTCGACCCTGCGCATCCCGGCCCATGGCTATGGCATCCGCTATGAGCATGGTCTCTTTGAACAGGATTTCGTGCAAGGCCAGCAGATCGAGACCGCCGAAACCTGGCTGGCGCAACGCCATGCCTGGGAATTTGAGCGCCCGGAACTGCAATATCGCATCCATTTTGGCGGCCATGTCGATCATCATGACGGGCGCGCCCATTGGCACCCCGGCGAAACCGTGCTGGCGATGGCCTTTGACACGCCGGTGATCGGCTGGCAGGGCGGCTGGTGCAACACGCTCCGGCTGTGGTCGGCGCGTCCGGTGACCCAGTTTGACCTGGCCAGTTTCAACAGCGGTGATTTTCTGGCCGCCAGCCGGTCCGAGGCGCTGGCGCGCACCATCAGCCGGGTTCTCTATCCCGATGATACCACCGAACCGGGCAAGGAATTGCGCCTGAAGCAGGAATATTTCTTTACCGCCGCCTCGCTTCAGGATCTTCTGCGCCGCTTCCTGCGCGACACTACCGATCTGCTGGAATTGCCCGATCAGGTCGCGATCCAGCTCAACGATACCCACCCTGCCATCGCCGGGCCGGAACTGGTGCGCATTCTGGTCGATGACCACGCCATGGCGATGCCCGATGCGATCAAACTGGCGCGTCGCTGTCTGGCCTATACCAATCACACGCTTCTGCCCGAGGCGCTGGAACGCTGGAGCGAGGGCCTGCTGGGGCGCACCCTGCCGCGCCATCTGGAAATCATTCGCGCCATTGACGATGCCCAGCAGGCCGAGAACCCCGGCAGCCCGCGCATTGTCGAACATGGCGAGGTGCGGATGGGCGAACTTGCCTTCATCATGGCCCATAAGGTCAATGGCGTCTCAGCGCTGCATAGTGATCTGGTCAAGCAAACGGTGTTTTCCGATCTGCACCGGATCCATCCGACCCGGATCATCAACCAGACCAACGGCATTACGCCGCGCCGCTGGCTGCATGGCTGCAATCCCGCGCTCAGCGGGTTAATCACCGCTGAATTGGGCGATGGCTGGATCACCGATCTGGAACAGCTTGGCCAGTTGAGAGCCAAGACCGATGACAGGGCTTTCCTCGATGCGTTCCAGGCCGCCAAGCGGGCCAACAAGGTTGCCCTGTCAAACTGGCTGACGGGCATTTGCGGGGTTCGGATCGACCCCGACGCGATGTTCGATATACAGGTCAAGCGCATCCACGAATACAAGCGCCAGTTGATGAACCTGCTGGAAACCGTCGCGCTATGGACCGAGATGCAGGACAATCCGGGCCGCGACTGGACGCCGCGGGTCAAGATCTTTGGCGGCAAGGCGGCCCCGGGATATTACATGGCCAAGGAGATCATTCGCCTGATCAATGACGTCGCCTGCGTCGTCAATGCCGATCCGGTGACAAATGGGCGTCTGAAGATTCTGTTCCCGCCAAATTACAACGTCACCATGGCCGAACGCCTGATCCCCGCCGCCGACCTGTCGGAACAGATCTCGACCGCGGGCAAAGAGGCGTCGGGCACCGGCAACATGAAATTTGCCCTCAACGGGGCGCTGACCATCGGCACGCTGGACGGGGCCAATGTGGAGATTCGCGACCATGTCGGCAGCGAGAATTTCTTTCTCTTCGGGTTGACCGCCGCCCAGGTGGTGGAACGTCGGGCGCAGCATGGCTATGCGCGCGCCGCGATCGAGGCCAGCCCGCGTCTGCAACGGGTTCTGGGCCAGATCTTCGAAGGCCGGTTTTCACCGCAGGATCCAAACCGCTATCACGGGCTTGTCGGCATGTTGTATGATCACGACCATTTTCTTGTGACCTGCGATTTTGACAGCTATTTCGACACGCAGCGGCGCGCCGATATCGCCTTTCAGAACCCGCGCAACTGGGCCTCCATGGCGTTGCGCAACACTGCCGGAATGGGCTGGTTCTCCTCGGATCGCACGATCAAAGGCTATGCCCGCGATATCTGGCATGTCAGCGCGTCGGGGCAAGCGCTGGAGAAATCCGCATGACCACCGCGCCGGAACCGATCGATCAGGCCGCAGCGGCCAAGCTGGTGGCGGGCCACCATGATGATCCGTTTTCCGTGCTGGGGCTGCATGTGCTGAAAGACGGCGCGCTGGTCCTGCGCGCCATTCACCCCGAGGCAGACAAGGTCGAAATGCTGGATGCCAAAACCGGCAAGCTGGTCGTGGAGCTGGCTCCGGTCGCGGGCGCGGACGGGGTTTTTGCCGCCCGCATTCCACGCCGCAAGAAACGGTTCGCCTACAAGCTGCGCCTGACGCGCGGCGATCAGAGCTGGGACGAATATGATGCTTACGGGTTTGGTCCGCGTCTGGGCGATCTGGATGAACATTTGCTGGCCGAAGGCACCCATGGCCAGCTCTGGCAGGCTTTGGGCGCGCATGTCGGACCCCATGAAGGCGTCGACGGCACGCATTTCGCCCTCTGGGCCCCGAATGCTGCGCGGGTTTCGGTGGTCGGCGATTTCAATGGCTGGGATGGCCGCAGGCATGTGATGCGGCGACGCGGGCCAAGCGGGGTGCACGAGATTTTTGTGCCGGGTCTGGGCGATGGCACGGTTTACAAATACGAGCTGCTCGATCGCGAACACCGCTTGCTGCCTCTCAAGGCCGATCCGGTCGGCTTCGGGGCCGAACTGCCGCCCCGCACGGCATCGGTTGTGCGCGATCTGGCGGGCTATGACTGGTCGGATGCCGACTGGATCGAAACCCGTGGTTCCCGGCAGAAAATCAACCACCCGATCTCGATCTACGAGGTGCATCTGGAAAGCTGGGCCCGCGTGCCCGAAGAGGGCAACCGTTCGCTCAGCTATCTCGAACTTGGCCAGCGGCTGGTCGATTACGCCTGTGACATGGGCTTTACGCATATCGAGCTGATGCCCATTTCGGAATATCCCTTTGGCGGGTCCTGGGGCTATCAACCGGTGGGGCTGTTTGCGCCGACATCGCGCTTTGGCACGCCGAATGAATTCCGCGCCATGGTCGATGCCTGCCACCGGGCGGGCCTGGGGGTGATCATCGATTGGGTGCCGGGGCATTTCCCGTCCGACCCGCACGGGCTTGGCCAATTCGATGGCAGCGCGCTTTACGAACATGCCGACCCGCGCGAAGGCTTTCATCCCGACTGGAACACACTGGTCTATAATTATGGCCGGGCCGAGGTTCGAAACTTCCTGATTTCAAACGCGAAATTCTGGTTCAAGGAATACCATATCGACGGCCTCCGGGTCGATGCCGTGGCCTCGATGCTGTATCGGGACTATTCCCGCAAGGAGGGCGAATGGGTGCCCAACAAGGATGGCGGGCGCGAAAACCTTGAGGCCATCGCCTTTCTGAAACGGATGAACGAGGTGGTCTACGCGCAAGATGACAGCATCCTGACGGCGGCCGAAGAATCGACCGCCTTTCCCGGCGTCAGCGCCCCGACATCGGCCGGCGGGCTGGGCTTTGGCTTCAAGTGGAACATGGGCTGGATGAACGACACCCTGCGCTACATGTCCGAAGACCCGATCAACCGCAAATACCATCACGACAAGATCACCTTCGGGTTGCATTACGCCTTCTCCGAAAATTTCATCCTGCCGCTCAGCCATGATGAGGTGGTGCATGGCAAAGGCTCGCTGCTGGCGCGCATGCCCGGCGATGATTGGCAGCGGTTTGCCAATCTGCGGGCCTATTACGGCTTCATGTGGGGCCATCCCGGCAAGAAACTGTTATTCATGGGCTGCGAATTTGCCCAGCCCGGGGAATGGAATAACGAAACCAGTCTGGATTGGCACCTGCTGGACCAGGCCCCGCATCACGGCATGCAGGCGCTGGTGCGCGACCTGAACAGGCTCTACCGCGCCACGCCGGCGCTCTATCAACGCGACACCACGCCCGAAGGCTTTCGCTGGATCGACGGCGGCAATGCGGCGGACTCGATCCTGTCCTTTGTGCGGTTTGGCAATGACGGCGCGCCGCCGGTGCTGGTGGTGACCAATTTCACGCCGGTGCCGCGCCCCGGTTTCCGGATCGGCGTGCCGGTTCCGGGCCATTGGGACGAGGTGCTGAATTCCGACGCCGCGATCTATGGCGGCAGCGATGCCGGAACGCCCGGCGGCGCAGTTTCGCAAGACCTGCCTGCACATGGCTGCGCGGCCTCCATCGAGATCACCGTGCCGCCGCTGGCGACCGTGTTTTTCAGATTGTCGGACACCCGGCCCGGCCCGGCCGCACCCATTGGGGAGACTAAACAATGATTGAAGATCGTTTCACCCTGGCCCAGCAATCCATGGCCTTTGTGCTTGCCGGCGGACGCGGCAGCCGCCTGAAGGAAATGACCGAGATCCGGGCCAAGCCTGCGGTCTATTTCGGCGGCAAGACCCGGATCGTCGATTTTGCCCTGTCCAACGCGGTCAATTCCGGCATAAGGCGCATCGGCGTGGCCACGCAATACAAGGCCCACAGCCTGATCCGCCACATTCAGCGCGGCTGGAGCTTCTTTCGCGCCGAACGCAATGAATCGCTCGATATCCTGCCCGCCTCGCAACAGTTGGACGCGGAAAACTGGTATAAGGGCACCGCCGATGCCGTCACCCAGAATATCGAGATCATTCGCGGTTACGGGCCCAGATATGTGCTGATCCTTGCGGGCGATCATATCTACAAACAGGATTATTCCTTCATGATCGAGGAACATGTCAAAACCGGTGCCAAAGTGACTGTCGGCTGCATTGCCGTGCCGCGCGATGAGGCGTCAGAATTCGGCGTGATGGCAGTTGACAGCAATGACAAGATCCTGGATTTCATGGAAAAGCCCGCCGATCCGCCCGCGATGCCGGGCGATCCCGACAAATCACTGGCCAGCATGGGCATCTATGTATTCGAGGCCGAATACCTCTTCGAGGTTCTGCAAAAGGACGCCGCCAACCCGGAGTCCAGCCATGATTTCGGCAGGGATATCATCCCTGACATTGTCGCCGCGGGCGGCGCACGCGCGCATCCCTTCAGCCGGTCCTGCGTGATGTCCGGCATGGAGACCGAACCCTATTGGCGCGATGTCGGCACCATCGACGCCTATTGGCAGGCAAATATCGACCTGACCGATTTCAAACCCGAACTTGACATCTACGCCAATGACTGGCCGATCTGGACCTATTCAGAGCTGACACCGCCGGCCAAATTCATCCATAACGAGGAAGGCCGCCGCGGTCAGGCGGTGTCGTCGATGGTCTCGGGCGGCTGCATCATTTCGGGGTCGTCGCTGCATCGCTGCCTGCTCTTTACCGGCGTCAAGACGCATTCCTTTTCGCAACTGGACGGCGTCGTGGCGCTGCCCTATTGCGAGGTCGGCCGCCATGCCTATCTCAAGAATGTGGTGATTGATCGCGGCGTGAAAATCCCGGCTGAACTGGTGGTGGGCGAAAACGCCGAGCTTGACGCGCGCCGGTTTCGGCGCACCGAAAACGGCATCTGCCTGATCACTCAGGCCATGATCGACAGGCTGGATGGCTGAGATGCAGGTTTTGATGGTTGCCTCGGAATGCGCGCCTTTCGTGAAAACCGGCGGTCTTGCCGATGTGGTCGGGGCGTTGCCCGCAGCCCTTGCCCCGCATGGCATCAAAGCGCAGGTGATGTTGCCGGCCTATCCGCCGCTGTTTCCGCTGCTGCGCACAGGGGCCGAGATGGCGCGGTTTGACGATCTGCCGGGCGGGCCGGGCCGCCTGGTGCGCGCCACATCGCAGGGCATTTCGCTGCTGCTGCTGGACGCGCCGCAGCTCTATGATCGCCCCGGCGGGCTTTACGGGGATGAGGATGGCCGCGATTGGCCGGATAATGCGCTGCGCTTTGGCGCATTGGCGCAGGGTGCCGCGCGCGTGGCGATGGGGGCCGTCGCGGGCTACACCCCCGATATCCTGCACGCCCATGACTGGCAGGCAGCGCTGGCCCCGGTCTATCTGAAAATGGCCGGGGCCGAGCGCCCGGCCACCATCACCACCATCCACAATATCGCCTTTCAGGGCCGGTTTGGACGCCATGAGATGGGCCCGTTGGGGCTGAAACCTGACTGGTTCCACTCCGAGGGTCTGGAATTTCACGGCGATCTGAGCTTTCTCAAGGGCGGTCTGGTCTATTCGGACCGCATCACCACCGTCAGCCCGACCTATGCGCGCGAGATTCTGACGCCCGCGTTCGGTATGGGGCTGGAGGGCGTGCTGCAGGCCCGCGCGGATGTCTTGTCGGGGCTGCTGAACGGTATCGACACGGGCGTGTGGAACCCCGCGACCGACACCGCGCTGCCCCGCCCCTATGACGCGCGCAGCCTGGGGCGTAAATCCCTGGCCCGCGCCGCCATCGCAGAGCGCCTGGGCCTGGAACCGAACAGCACCGGGCCGCTGTTTTGCGTGATCAGCCGCCTGACCGAACAAAAGGGGCTGGATGCGCTTTTGGACGCGGTGCCGCATCTTGTGGCGCGCGGCGGCCAACTGGCCGTTCTCGGCAGTGGCGCGCCTGAACTCGAACAGGGGTTTCAGGCCGCCGCCCGCGCCCATCCGGGCCAGGTCGGGGTTCATATCGGCTATGATGAGCCGCTGGCGCATCTGCTGCAGGGCGGCAGCGATGCCATCATGATCCCGTCGCGGTTTGAACCCTGCGGCCTGACCCAGCTTTATGGCCTGCGCTATGGCACCCTGCCCGTGGTGGCGCGCACCGGCGGGCTGGCCGATACCGTGATCGATGCCAATCTTGCCGCGATAAACGCCAAGGCGGCCACCGGTTTCGTGTTTGATACGGTCACGCCCGATAATCTGAAACAGGTGATCGACCGGGTGGTTCTCGCCTATGGCGACACCAGGATATGGCAGGCCATGCAACGCGCGGCGATGCGCCACCCGGTCGGTTGGGAGGCCTCTGCCGCCAGCTACGCCGCGCTTTACAAGGCGCTTGCCGCATGAGCCGCCATGGCGCGGTCTCGGCCCGGGTCGAACCGGGATCGCCCACAAGGCTGGGGGCGCATTTCGATGGCGAAGGCACCAATTTCGCGCTGTTCTCACAAAACGGCCAGCAGGTGTTTTTGTGCCTCTATTCTGCCGATGGCAGGGCCGAGACGCAGCGCCTGGCCCTGCCGGAACGCAGCGGTTCCATCTGGCATGGCTACGTTCCGGGCGTGCGCCCCGGTGCGCTTTACGGCTACCGCGTGGCGGGCCCTTATGATCCAGACCGGGGCCACCGCTTCAACGTCAACAAATTGCTGACAGATCCCTACGCGCATGAATTCTTTGGCTCCTTCACCCAAGACAGCACCACCTTCGGCTACCAGCAAAACGCGGCTGAGGCGGATCTGTCTTTCGACCCCCGCGACAGCGCCCCCCATATGCCGAAATGCGTGGTCCCTGACCCGGCGCTCTTTGCGCCCGATGCCGAAACCCTGGGTCGTGGCTGGGACAATGCCCTGATCTATGAGGCGCATGTGAAGGGCGCCACCATCCGCCATCCCGGCATCCCGCCCGATCAGCGCGGCACCTATGACGGCATGGCCGCGCCCGTGATGCTGGACCATCTGACCCGGCTTGGCATCACCGCGGTCGAGCTGTTGCCGGTGCAGGCGATCAAATCCGAAGGCGCGCTGCTGGATCGCGGGCTGGTCAATTACTGGGGCTACAACACCGTGGGTTTCTTTGCCCCCGAGCCGCGCTATTTCGGGCCTTCCGGCGTGCAGGGCTTTCGCGCCATGGTCGACCGGTTTCACACTGCCGGGATCGAGGTCATTCTGGATGTGGTCTATAACCACTCCGCCGAGGGCGACCATCTTGGCCCGACGCTCAGCTTTCGCGGCCTCGACAATCAGGCCTATTACCGGCTCTCCGATGGCCAGCCGCGCTATTACGTCAACGATACCGGCTGCGGCAACACGCTCGATGCCCGCCACCCGTTCGTGATCCGCATGATCCTCGACAGCCTGCGCTTCTGGGTGCAGGTCATGGGGGTGGACGGGTTCCGCTTTGATCTGGCCACCATTCTGGCGCGGGAGGCCCAGGGCTTTGACCGGCGCGGCGGGTTTCTCGATGCGCTGCGCCAGGATCCGGTGCTGGCAGGCGTCAAACTGATCGCCGAGCCTTGGGATATCGGCCCCGGCGGCTATCAACTGGGCGGGTTTCCGGCCGGGTTTGCGGAATGGAATGACCGCTACCGCGACACGCTGCGCCGGTTCTGGCGCGGCGATCATCACAGCGGCCAGGATCTGGGCCGGGCGCTGTTGGGCACCGCCGATATTTTCGACACCCGCGGCCGCAGAGCCTGGTCCTCGGTCAATTTCGCGGCCTCGCATGACGGGTTCACCCTGGCCGACACAACCCGGTTCGAGACCCGCCACAACCATGCCAATGGCGAACAGAATGGCGATGGCCATCGCGAAAATTACAGCCAGAATTTCGGGGTTGAGGGCGACAGCGCCGATCCCGCCATTCTGGCCCAACGCGCCTTGCGAGCCCGCAACATGCTGGCCACCGTGATGCTGTCGCAAGGCACCCCGATGCTGCTTTGTGGTGATGAGGGCGGCAATTCGCAGTCGGGCAATAATAACAGCTATTGTCAGGATAATGATGTCGCCTGGATCGACTGGGCCGCCATGGACCCCGATCTGATCGCCTTCACCGCCGCCCTGTCGCAGTTTCGCCGCGACCATCGGGTGCTGCGCCAGCCCGATTTCCTGCATGGCGCGCGGCGCGCATCCGATGACAGGCCGGATGTCGAATGGCGCGGTTTTGACGGCACCGCGCTGAATTGGCGCGATCCCGCTCTGGCCAGCCTCTGCCTGCATCTGCGCGGCAGCGCCGACAGCCCGCGCGGCGACGCCCTGACCGACGAGGTGTTTCTGGCCATCAACCGCGAATCCGAGCCGCTGGATCTGGACCTGCCCGACCCCGGTGGGGCGGTCTGGATACGCCAGATTGATACCGCGCAGGCCCGCCAATCGGCAATGCCAGTTCCTGCGGGCAGGCTGACCCTGCCGGCAAATTCCCTGTCGGCCTTCTGCCTGCACCCTTCGGGGCCGGCATGACGGCACCGGAGCCTGATCTGCACGCCCTCGCCCGGACGCATGGCGTTCATACCGGCTTTCATGATCTGCACGGGCACTATCACGCCGCCAGCCCCGACACGCTGCGCGCGCTTCTGGCCGCGCAAGGGGTTGCGGCCGCCACCGATGCCCAGATCACGCAGGCCTTGGCAGATCACAGCGCCACCAGCGCCGCGCGTTTCCTGCCCGAGGAACAGATCATCCGCGCCGGTCAGATCGCGGCCATTCCGGTCAGGGCACCCTGCGAATGGGTGCTGCTGGATGAAACCGGCACCCAGGTCGGCCAAGGCCGGGCCGACACGGCCGTGACCCTCGCGGCCCTTCCCGCAGGCTATTACACGCTGATCGCGACCGGCCCGCAGGCACCGCAACAGATGCGCCTTCTGGCCCGGCCCGCCACCGCGCCCGATCTGCACAGCCAGACCGGTCAGGCGCGGATCTGGGGCATCACCGCCCCACTTTACGGGTTTCGCAGCCGCCACAATGGCGGTCTTGGCAATTACCGCGATCTGGCCCAGGCGGGCCGCGCATTGGGGCAAAACGGCGCGCAGTTTCTGGGCATCAACCCGATCCACGCGCTTGGCTGGGCGGCGGACGCAATGATCAGCCCCTATTCCCCCAGCCATCGCGGCTTTTTCAACACCGATCACATCGCGACCGATGCCGGGCTGGGGCCAACGCCGGATGCCGCGCTGATCGACTATCCGGGCTTTCGCCGCCGCCACCGCGCCGCGTTGCAGGCCGAATATGCCGCCTTTACCGGGTCATCCCAGACCGGGGCCTTTGACCATTGGCGCAAGGCGCAAGGCCCCGATCTGGCGGATTTCACCCGGTTCGAGGCGCTTAGCGAACGCCATGGCCCTGATTTTCGCACCTGGCCCGCCGATCTGCGCCGCCCCGGCACTTCGGCGTCCAGACAGGCCGGTCCGCGCAGGGGCTTTCATGCCTGGCTGCAATGGCGCGCCGAGACCCAGATCAAGGCCGCCCAGAGCGCCGCGCTGGATGCGGGCATGTCGCTTGGCCTCTATCTTGATCTCGCCGTCGGGTCGCGCCCCGGCGGGGCCGAGGTCTGGATGAATGCAGATACCATTGCCCGCGGTGTCAGCATCGGCGCGCCGCCCGATCATCTCAACCCCGAGGGCCAATCCTGGGCGCTGGCCGCCCATGCCCCCGGCCCGCTGGCGCAAGCGTTCTATGCGCCACTGCGCGCCATGCTGCGCCGGTTGATGGCGCAATGCGGCCTGCTGCGGATCGACCATGCGCTTGGCCTTTTGCGCAGTTTCTGGTTGCCCGATGATGGCAGCCCCGGCGGCTATGTCAGCCAACCCATCGAGGCGCTTCTGGCGGTGATCATGATCGAGGCCGAGCGGGCGGGATGCATCATCGTGGGCGAAGATCTGGGCCTGGTCCCCGATGGTTTTCGCGACATGCTGAACCGCGCGGGCCTCTACAGCTATTCCGTGTGGCAGTTCGAGGCCGACCATAGCGGCCACCTGCGCCCGCCCGAGACCCTGCCCGCCAACAGCCTGGCCTGTTTCGCCACCCATGACACCCCGACCTTGCAAGGGTTCTGGTATGGCGAGGATATTGAATGGTGGCAGCGGGTTGGCTGGATCAATGCCGATACGGCCCGCGCCCGTCACGCCCACCGGTCACGCCAGCGGGCCAGCCTGCGCAGCCAATGCGGCCTTGCCCCCGATGCGCCCTGCAGCGCCATTTCGCAGGCGATCCACCAGACCCTGGCCCGCGCGCCCTCGGCCTTGCTGGCGATCCAGCTGGATGATGCTTTGGGCCTGGGCGCGGCGCAGAACCTGCCCGGCACGATCGATGAACACCCCAACTGGCGCCGCCGCCTGCCCCTGCCGGTGGAGGATCTGGGCGCCGCCCCCGGCCTGCGCCAACTGGACCGGTTGATGCCAGCCGACCGGGGCCGCCAACCGCCTGACATCAAAACGGCCTGAACCGTGAGCGAGGACCAGATGACCAGATTGACCAAAACCTGCCGCCCGTTCGAGGGCCAGAAACCCGGCACTTCGGGGCTGCGCAAAAAGACCCGCGTCTTCATGCAGCCCGATTATCTGGAATGCTTCGTGCAGGCCATTTTCAACGCCATTGGCGGGGTTGCGGGCAAGGTGCTGGTGATCGGTGGCGATGGCCGCTACTTCAACGCCGAGGCCATTCAGACAATCCTGCGCATGGCCGCCGCCGGGGATGCCAAATCCGCCATTGTCGGGCAAAACGGCCTGCTCTCGACGCCCGCCGCCTCGCATCTGATCCGGCTGCACCGCGCCAATGGCGGGTTGATCCTGTCGGCCAGTCATAATCCGGGCGGCATCGACGCTGATTTCGGCCTGAAATACAACATCGCCAATGGCGGACCGGCCCCCGAGCAGGTCACCGACGCGATCTTTTCCCAGACCGAAACGATCACCGAATATCACACGCTTGATACGCCCGATCTGGACCTTGCGGCGATCGGGTCGCGCCCGCTTGGGGGCATGGATGTCCAGATCGTCGACCCGGTGGCCGATTATGCCGACCTGATGCAGGAGCTGTTTGATTTTGACGCCATCCGCGACCTGATCACCGGCGGCTTCAGCCTCAAATTCGACGCCATGCATGCGGTGACCGGCCCCTATGCCACGGCCATTCTGGAGGGCCTGTTGGAGGCCCCTGCGGGCACCGTGCTGAACGGCATACCCTCGGTCGATTTCGGCAAAGGCCACCCCGACCCCAATCCGATCTGGGCCAAACCGCTGGTCGATCTGGTGATGTCCGATACCGGCCCCGATTTCGCCGCCGCCTCGGACGGCGATGGCGATCGCAACATGATCCTCGGGCGCGGCATCTATGTCACGCCGTCTGACAGCCTGGCCGTGCTGGCCGCCAATGCGCATCTGGTGCCGGGATATGCAGGCGGTCTGGCCGGTGTGGCGCGGTCGATGCCGACCAGCCAGGCCCTGGACCGCGTCGCCGAAGCCCTGGGGCTGGACTGCTATGAAACCCCCACCGGGTGGAAGTTTTTCGGCACCCTTCTGGATGCCGGCCGGGTCTCGCTTTGCGGCGAGGAAAGCGCCGGCACCGGCAGCGATCATGTGCGCGAAAAGGATGGGCTGTGGGCGGTGCTGATGTGGCTGAATATCCTGGCCGCGCGGCGGCTGACGGTGCAGGGTATCCTGCACGACCACTGGGCGCGTTTCGGGCGGAACTATTATTCACGCCACGATTATGAGGCGATTGCGCCCGCCCGCGCCAAGGGGTTGATGGACGCCCTGATTGCGCGCCTGGCCGACCTGCCGGGCCAGAGTTTTGGCACCTGTCGCGTGGCCAGCGCCGATCAGTTTTCCTATCACGACCCGGTCGATGGCTCGGTCAGCCGCAATCAGGGCCTGCGGATCATTTTTGACGGCGGTGCCCGCGCGGTGCTGCGCCTGTCGGGCACCGGCACCGAAGGCGCGACCTTGCGGATCTATCTTGAACATTACGTGGCCCCGGATGGCGATCTGGGGGTCGAGACCCAACGCGCCCTGAACCCGGTCAACAGGGCCGTCAAATCCATGATCGGTCTGGAGAAATGGACCGGGCGCAGCGACCCTGACGTGATGACCTGACCGGCCCATATCCGCCCCCCTTCAATAGTTCTGAAATACCATTCATTTCCTTGAATTTGACTGATGCCGCCCCTGCGGCCCCTCCTGCACGCGACCTCTGCCCGCCAAAGGAAGCTGCCATGGTGCCGACATGGCTCAACCTCATCGCCGGTGCGCGCAGCTCCGAGATCGAGAACCCCAACCCCTCGGACCTGTCCGGTCTGGTCGGCATCCATGCGGCCCCGTTTTCGGGCACCAAAGGCGGGCCGCCCAATACCGGCCAATGCTGTATCGCCATCGATCCCGACACGACCAGCGGCGGCATTTATTCTATAAGAAACGCCGGCCGCATCGCCGCAATCCGGGCCCAGGGCGGCGCGCATTTGCCCGGTGACGGGCACCGCGCCAAGCGCGCCAACGCGCCCCGAAACGGCGTCACGGTCAGCATAGCCACGCTGGAAAGAATCGCATCCATCCTCGGGTGAAACACGTATCTGATATAAGAAATGTCGCAAACGGGCCCCGACCTGCCAGAATCCAGCTATCGCGCCATCACCTCGGGGCTACGCTGCATACACGCGAAAACAGGGAGGGGCATCATGTCCATCAAACCACCGTTTACCGACCTCCAGATACAACGGGCCGCATCGGGCTTTTATCAGGGCCACAGCATCGAGATTGCACTGATCAGCAAGGGCATCATGGTGGCGCTCGTGCTTTGGGCATTGCTGTTTCCGGCCAATGCCAATGGCACGCTGGACAGCCTGAACTGGCAGCTTCTGGCCAGTTTCAACAGCTTCTACATCATCATAGTGGGATTTTTCGTGTTCTTCCTGCTGGTCGTCGCGATCCTGCCGCAAACCGGGCGGCGGATCATGGGCACACCGGGCGAGGCCCCGGAATTTTCCAATTTCTCATGGTTCTCGATGATGTTCGGGGCCGGTCTGGGGGTTGGGCTGATGGTCTTTGCCACCGCCGAACCGCTTGGCCTGTGGGGATCGAACCCCGTGGTCCTGGCCGGCGACGTTGCGCCCAATTCACAAGAAGCGCTGCAATCGGCCTATCGCTATACCTTCCTGCATTACGGGTTCAGCGCCTGGTCGATCTATGTGGTGACCGGCCTCAGCCTGGCCTATTACGCCTATACGCGCAACATGCCGCTGACGATCCGCTCGGCGCTGACACCGCTCTTTGGCGGCCTGATGAACGGGTTTCTCGGCCATGTCGTTGACGTGCTTGGCGTGGTGGCCACCATCCTGGGCGTCTCGGTCACCATCGGTTTCGGCGTCAGCCAGTTCATCGACGGCATGTATGCCATCACCGGCATGGGCTGGATGATGGATCTGACCGGCGAGGCCCCCGCTCCGGGCACCGTTGGCCTGCTGGCCGGGCTTGGCGTGATCATGGCGCTGTCGATCGTCTCGGCGGTCTCGGGCGTCGGGCGCGGGGTGAAATACCTCTCGAACCTCAACCTGGTGCTGTCGATCATCTTGCTGCTGGTCTTTGTGATCTTCGGCTCGTTCCTCTTTGCGATGACGACCTATGCCACGGCCTTTGTCGATTACATCCTGAATCTGGTGCAGCTCAGCTTTGTCGCTTACGGGCCGCAATCGGCCGATGCCTTTGCCACCGCCCTGCCCGAAGCCGCCCGCCCCTTTGCCGCCGACCTGTCGGGCGCACAAGGTGCCTGGGGCAGCTATGCCGGCTTTGTCGGCGGTCTCGAAGGCGGCGCGGCCGAACTGGACGAGGCCACGCTGATGGCGGTCTATGAGG
Organism: Alterinioella sp.; assembly: GCF_058343375.1. Taxonomy (NCBI): domain Bacteria; kingdom Pseudomonadati; phylum Pseudomonadota; class Alphaproteobacteria; order Rhodobacterales; family Paracoccaceae; genus Alterinioella; species Alterinioella sp. The sequence continues at coordinate 2,662 of NZ_JBTUJH010000028.1, read as the reverse complement.
CCGGCATTGCCGGGCGGCAATTTGGTTGGCAAGCGGGCTGGACCACCTTCTACTGGGCCTGGTGGATCGCATTCTCGCCTTTCGTGGGCCTGTTTCTGGCACGGATCTCGCGGGGCCGGACCGTGCGCGAATTCATCGTCGGCTGCGTCTTTGCCCCGGCGCTGGTCTGTTTCGCCTGGATGACCATTCTGGGGGCCACCGCGATCGATCTCGAACTGACCGGCGGGGCCAATGGCGAAATCATCGGCGCGTCCAACACCAACAAGCTGTTTGTGACATTGGCGCAGATGATCGATGGCGGGCTGCTGACAGCCATCACCGTGATGTCGGTGATCCTGATCATGACCTTCCTGGTGACCTCGGCGGATTCCGGCATCCTGGTGATGAACACGATCATGTCGGGCGGCGATCAGGAGGTTGGCAACAAGCACAAGATCGTCTGGGGCCTGATCCTGACCGCCGTTATCGGCACGCTGCTGATCGCGGGCAAGACCAATGGCGGGGCCGACCCGTTCGAGGCCCTGAAATCGGCGATGATCATCGGTGCCTTGCCCTTTACCATGGTGATGGGGCTGATGTGCATCTCGCTGATCAAGGCACTGTATCGGGATGGCCGGCGCGAGGCATCTGGATCCGGCGGCATGCCGGTGCCAAGCGCAGCCGAATAGGCCAACAAGCGAACAGCCAAAAAGAAAGTGGGCGGGCCAGGCGGTTCGCCCTTTTCACTCCGGAACCTGTGCTACGGATCCGCCTTGCCCGCCAGTTCGGCCAGCCGCAGGCACACCTTCGTCGCCAGTGCCATATCCTGCACCGAGATCCATTCCAGCGGCCCGTGGATCTCCTGCATGCCGGTAAAGATGTTCGGTGTCGGCACCCCCATCTCGGTCAGGCGTGACCCATCGGTGCCGCCGCGAATGGGCTTCGATTGCGGCGTGATCCCTTCGGCCCGCATCGCGGCGCGCGCCAGATCGACCGGGCCCATATCCTGTTCCAGCCAATAGCGCATGTTGCGATATTGCGGGCGGATCTCGCAGCTCACCCGGGCGCGGGGTTCCTGCGCCGCAATGGTGGCGCAGACCTGCTGCATCAGCGCGCCTTTTGCCGCCAGCCCGTCCAGCTCGAAATCACGCAGGATAAAGCTCAGCCGGGCCTCGGCGGCATTGCCCGCCATCTCGCTTGCGAAAATGAACCCCTCGCGGGCCTCGGTCAGATCGGGCGTGGCGGCGGCATGGGCCAGCGTCTCGATGATCCGGGCGGCGATGTGCAAGGCGTTGACCAGCGTGCCCTTGGCGTCGCCGGGATGGATCGAAACGCCGGTGACCCGCACCTCGGCACCATCGGCCGAAAAGCTTTCGAAATTCAGATCGCCCGGCCTGGCCCCATCGAACGTATAGGCAAAATCCGCCCCCAGATCGGCGGGCAGCCGGGCGTCAACACCGCGCCCGATCTCCTCATCGGGGGTAAAGGCGATGCGAATGGGGCCATGCGGGATATCGGGATTGGACAGCAGATGCTCTGCTGCTGTCATGATGATCGCCACACCGGCCTTGTCATCGGCCCCCAGCAATGTGGTGCCGCTGGCGGTGATGATGTCATCGCCCTGTTTGGTCGCCAGATAGTCGGACGCGGCGGGCGACAGCACCAGATCGGGCGCATCGGCAAAGCTGATATCGCCGCCGTTCCAGCCACGATGGACCACCGGCTTGACGCCCGCCGCAGCATAGGCGGGGGCAGTATCGACATGCGCCAGCAGTCCCATCACCGGGGCCGTGACGCCCTCGCTGGCCGGGATCGTCGCCAGCACCACGCCGTAATCGGTCAGCCGCACATCGCGCGCCCCGATCTCCTCCAACTCGGTTTTCAACCCGGTCAGGATGTCCAGTTGAATGGCGCTGCTCGGGCTGGAGGGTGAGGCAGCATCGGATTGGCTGTCAATGGCAACATAGCGCATCAGCCGGGTCTCCAGCGCGTGATCGAATTGCGACCGCATGGTGCCACCTCCCTGGAATTCCAGCGCAGGAGGCTGGCAATCCTGCGCCGCTGTCAAGACCATGGTTGTCATGAGATGACGCCCTGGATCAGTGCCGGAAAAAGCTGCGATCCGGGACCAGAGCGGCAGAGGTTCTGTTCGTTCCATCAAAGCGAAGGCCGTCTTGAGAGGATTCCGCACATCGCGCGATCTTGCTGCCGGTGGGGGGATCAAGCCCGGACCAAAGCGGCCTCAAGCAACCGAAGGCGGCAAGTGGAATGAAACTGGTGCGGTCGAGAAGCATCCAATTGCTATATCTTGATGCACCACGGCGCACGCGCGTTGAACAAGCTGACCGCTTCGCAGGTCAAAGCCGCTCTGCCCGGCAAGTATTCGGATGGCCCCCTGTGTCAAGGATGTTGTCCGCCGCTCTATTTCTCGGGTTGGCGGGATAGGGTGATGACCTGGGATATTCACCGGAACGCAGGGCAGCTGTGCTGAAGCGGATGCTGCTTCCGAACAAGCTGCCTGTGCGGCGCTTGTCGCAGGAGGGGGGATCTCAGAGGCAACGCTGCACAAGTGGCGGGCTCTGGCGCGCAGCAAGGGTCAGCTTTTGCCCGATGCCGATGCTGGCCCTGAGGGCTGGGCATCGCGCGACAAGTTTGCGGCGGTGCTGGAGACGGCTGCGATGAA
>NZ_JBTUJH010000027.1:0-17341 GCF_058343375.1 Alterinioella sp. | reverse complement strand
CATCCCCCAGACCGGAAAATTGAAGGCGTTGATATGGATCGCAACGCCTTGCAACGGCGTGCAGATATGCTGCCCCAGAAAGCTGCCATTGCGGCTGAGCTGCTCAACCTCGCCATCGAGATACACCTGCCCGTCCGGCATTTCGCGCCGCCCCTTGGAGGCAAAGACAAACATCGTCCCGATGCCGCCATCAATGTCGATCACGTGATCGGCCTGCGTCGCGCCGGTGGCAAAGCTCAGGTCATACAGCGCCGGTTTGTGGCGGCCCAGTTCGGCGGCCAGCGCCTTGAGCATCCGCGCCCGGTCATGGAACGTCATCCGGCGCAGCGCCGGGCCGCCGCTATCGCGGGCATGGGCCAGCATCGCCATCACATCCAGCGCATCATTGCCGGCGCGTGCCATCGGCGCGCCGGTAACCGCGTTCTCGATCAGTCGTGCGCCCGCGCCCGGTGCCACCCACCGCCCGACCGCATAGCTCGAAATCTCTTGCAGACTCATCCCCGTGGTCCTTTCAATTGATCGGCAATCACCCAGGATCCCGGGCTTGCCGCCGCCACCTCGGCCATATCGGCAGCCAGCCTGTCCCAGCCGCGCTCAGCGCCGTAAAACATCGGCCCGCCACGCCAGCGCGGAAAGCCATAGCCATGGATCTGCACCGTATCGACATCGCCAAAGCGTTCCGCGATGCCCTCCTCGACGATCCGCGCGCCTTCATTGACCAGCACGGCCAGCAGCCGATTTACGATCTGATCGGCGCTGAATTCGCGCCGCGCAATGCCCTGCGTGGCGGAATACTCGGTGATCAGCGCCGCGATCTCGGGGTCGCGTTGCGGGGTCCGGTCACCATCATCATAGCGATACCAACCGGCACCCGCGCGCTGCCCCAGCCGCCCCATTTCGCAAAGCGTATCGGCGATGGTCTCATAGCGTTCCTCCGGGGGCCGCGTTGCCGCCTGCCGCTTGCGATTGGCCCAGCCGATCTGCAATCCGGTCAGATCCTGCAATTCAAACGGTCCCATCGGCATTCCGAAACCGCGCATCGCGGCATCGACCTGATCGGGCATCGCGCCATCGGCCAGCAGATATTCCGCCTCGCGCCGATAGGCGGCCAGCATCCGATTTCCGACAAACCCGTCACAAATTTGTGACAGGACCGTCATTTTTTTCAGACTACGGCCAAATCCGAAACCCGTGGCCAGCACCTCGGCGCTGGTCTCGGGGGTGCGGATCACCTCCAGCAATTTCATCACATGGGCGGGCGAAAAGAAATGCAGCCCAAGGGTGCGCGCAGGGTTCGAGATACCCTCGAAAATCTGCACCGGATCAAGATAGGATGTGTTGGTGGCCAGAATGGCATCCGCCCGCATTACCGCGTCAAGGCGTTGAAAAACCTCGCGTTTTACATCGAGATCCTCGAACACCGCCTCGATTGCCAGATCGGCGGCGGCGGCGGCGGAATACTCCTGCGCGGCACCAAACAGGGCCTTGGTCGCATCCAGCCCCTCGGCGCTGATCCTGCCGCGTTTCAACGCCGCCTCCAGCAGGCCATGAACCCGCGCCGTGGCCGCGGCGGCGGCGGCGCTGTCACGTTCGATAATGGTGGTTTTCATCCCCGCCGACAGAGCCGCCATGGCAATTCCGGCCCCCATCAATCCGCCACCGACAATCGCAACCTCGGTGATGTCACGCGCCGCAATGCCCGTGATGGCGCGCGGTTTTCCGGCCTGGCGTTCGGCGAAAAATACATGCCGCAGGGCGCGGCTCTCGGGGCTTTGGCGCAGCTCGAGATGGCGGGCGCGCTCGCGCCGCTGACCTTCTGCGAATGGCTGCGCAACCCATTGCAACGCTTCAAGATTTTCAAGGGGCGAGGCCTGCCCCCTGGCCCGTTTCACAAGCCCGTTTCGAACGTCCTTTAGCGCCTCTTCCGTCAAAGCGGTGGCCCGCCGCGCCGATACCGGCTGCGGGCGCTCGGGCAAGGCCCTGGCAAACTCCGCCACCGCCCGCTGCGGATCGGCAATGATCGTGTCAATTCCGCCCAGATCCAGCATCTCCTGCGCGCTGAAAATCCGGCCCCGGCAGGCCATGTCAATCGCCGCATCCATGCCGATCAGGCGCGGGCAACGCTGCGTGCCACCGGCACCGGGGATCAGGCCGACATTGACCTCGGGCAGGCCAAACTGCGTGCCCGGCGCGGCCATCCGCCAAGCGCAGGCCATCGCAATTTCCCAGCCGCCCCCCAAAACCGAGCCATGCATCAGCGCCAGGAACGGCGTAGCACTATCCTCGATCCTCTGCACCACATCCGGCAAATGCGGCACTTCCGGCGGGCGGTCGAATTCGGACATGTCGCCGCCCGCGACAAAGCAGCGCCCGGCCCCTTGCAGCACCGCCAGCCGCGCGCCCTGCACGGCATCAACAGCCTCCGACAGCCCCGCGCGCAGCGCCGTCGAGGTGGCATTGACCGGCGGGTTGTTGAGCGTGACCCAGGCAATATCGCCCTGCCACGTCACTTGCACCACTGCATCACCGGCCATCAAGAGCCCCCCCGAATTCCATCGCGGGAATTTATTGACCAACCGTTCGGTTTATGCAAGATATTTGTCAGGCGCAGAGGGAAGATTCCACAGATGAGCGACACGATACGCTATGAAAACAAGGGGGACTGGGCAGAGATCACGCTCAACCGCCCGGACAGGCTGAATGCTTTCAACGATGAAATGCATGCCGCTTTGGCCGCCGCATTGCAAGACGCGCAGGACCGGAACATGCGCGCCGTGCTGCTGAGCGGTGCCGGGCGCGGGTTTTGCGCCGGTCAGGATCTGGGCGACCGCGACCCCGCCAAAATGGACGGCCCGCCCGATCTGGGCCGCACCGTGCGCGAATTTTATGCCCCTCTGGTGCGGCGCATCCGCGCCCTGCCCTGCCCTGTCATCTGTGCCGTCAACGGGGTTGCCGCCGGGGCCGGGGCCAATCTGGCGCTGGCCTGTGACATCGTGCTGGCGGCAAAATCGGCGAAATTCATCCAGTCCTTTGCCAAGGTCGGCCTGATCCCCGATACCGGCGGCAGCTGGCACCTGCCGCATCTGATTGGCGAGGCGCGCGCCAAGGGGCTGGCCTTCACCGCCGCGCCGCTGCCCGCCCAAAAGGCCGAGGACTGGGGGCTGATCTGGAAGGCCCTTCCCGATGATGAATTGATGCCAGAGGCGCGTGAGATGGCCGCCGCCTTCGCCAATGGCCCGACATTGGGCTTCGCGCTGACCAAATCCTGCATCCACGCGGCAGCAACCAATACCCTCTCGGATCATCTGGACCTGGAAGCCGAGGCGATGAAAACCTGTGGCGAAAGCGCCGATTATGCCGAAGGCGTCAGCGCTTTCCTGCAAAAACGCCCGCCGAATTTCCAAGGCAGATGAATAATGTTCACAGGAAAACCCGCATGACCCCGAAACAGCGCGCCGAGAAATCCGCCGCCGCCATGTGGGCCGGCGATGAAGCCTCCAAATGGCTGGGGATGAAAATCCTGGATGTGGATGAAGGCGCGGCCGAGCTGACCCTGACCGTGGCCCCCCATCACGCCAATGGCCACGGTATCTGCCATGGCGGCATCACCTTTGCGCTGGCCGACAGCGCCTTTGCCTTTGCCTGCAACAGCCGCAATCAATCCACCGTGGCGCAGATCAACACCATCACCTATCTGGCCCCGGCCCGTATCGGAGACATTCTGACCGCACGCGCCCGCGAGATCAGCCTGACCGGGCGCAGCGGCATCTATGATGTCACGGTCACTGCCCAGACCGGCACGGTCATCGCAGAGTTTCGCGGCCATTCGCGGACCATCAAGGGCCAGCATTTCGTCGAGGAGGAACAACCATGAAAGACCTGACACCGCCCAGATCCAGCCTCGACCCGATCGAGATCGCCTCGATCGATGAAATTCGCGCGCTGCAACTGGACCGGCTGCAATGGTCGCTGGCACATGCCTATCAGAATGTGGCGATGTATCGGGCCCGGTTCGATGCCGCGGGCGTGCACCCCTCGGACCTGAAATCGCTGTCGGATCTGACGAAATTCCCCTTCACCTACAAGAATGATCTGCGCGACAATTATCCCTTTGGCCTCTTTGCCGTGCCGCGCGAACAGATTTCGCGCATCCATGCCTCATCGGGCACCACCGGCAAGCCGACCGTGGTGGGCTATACCGCCAAAGACATCAGCAATTGGGCCGATCTGGTGGCGCGGTCTTTGCGCGCCAGCGGCACCCGGCCCGGCGATGTGGTGCATGTGGCCTATGGCTATGGCCTATTCACCGGCGGGCTTGGCGCGCATTACGGGGCTGAGCGGCTTGGCGCGACGGTGGTTCCTGTCTCGGGCGGCATGACTGAGCGCCAGGTCACGCTGATCAATGATTTCAAGCCCACAACCATCATGGTCACGCCCTCCTACATGCTCAATATCCTGGAAGGGTTTCACAAGGCCGGGCTTGACCCGCGCGCAAGCTCGCTTGAGATCGGCATTTTCGGGGCCGAACCCTGGACCGATGCGATGCGGGCCGAGGTCGAGCAGGCCTTTGACATGCATGCCGTCGATATTTACGGCCTGTCCGAGATCATGGGGCCGGGTGTGGCCAATGAATGCGTGGAAACCAAGGACGGCCCGGTGATCTGGGAGGATCATTTCCTGCCCGAGATCATCAACCCGGAAACCGGCGAGGTTCTGCCTGACGGCGAGATGGGAGAGCTGGTCTTTACCACTCTGACCAAGGAAGCGCTGCCGATGATCCGTTACCGCACCCGCGACCTGACCCGGCTTTTGCCCGGCACGGCGCGCAGCATGCGGCGGATGGAAAAGATCACCGGGCGCTCTGATGACATGATCATCCTGCGCGGCGTCAATGTGTTTCCGACCCAGATCGAGGAACAGGTGCTGGCCACCGGCGGGCTGGCCAGCCATTTCCAGATCGAGCTGTATAAGGCCGGCCGGATGGATGCGATGCGGGTCTATGTCGAGGCTGCCCCCGACACCGCAGATGAGCTGAGCAAAACCGCTGCTGCGCGAATGCTGACCAAGCATATCAAGGATATCGTGGGCATCTCGACCGAGGTGATCGTGGGCAATCCCGGTGCGGTGGAGCGCAGCCAGGGCAAGGCGCGCCGGGTCGTCGACAACCGGGGCAAGGGATAGAGCCATGGCCCGCACCATCGCCAAGGATCATGACCAGAAGCGCGACCTGATCCTGAAGGCCGCCGCGCGGATATTCGCAACCGAAGGGTTCGACCGCGCGTCGATGGCGCAACTGGCGCGGGCCTGTGGCATCTCCAAGGCCAATATCTACCACTATTATGACAGCAAGGACGCGCTGCTGTTTGATATTCTCGACAGCTATCTGCGCGACCTTCGCGACCGGATTCTGGCCACAGATGTGGCGGGGCTGGACGCGGAGGCGCGGCTGCACAGGGTGATTCAGCGGATCCTGCACGCCTATCAGGGGGCCGATCATGAACATCAGGTGCAGCTCAATGCGCTGGGTGCCCTGCCCGAGGCGGAACAGGCGCAAATGCGGGCCTATCAGCGCGATATGGTGCGCTTTCTCAGCGACACGATCAAAGCTGCCGCTCCGGCTGCATTTGCCAATGACAAGGCCAAACTGCGCGCCACCACGATGTCGGTCTTTGGCATGCTGAACTGGTATTACATGTGGAACAGCGGTGCCGGAGCCCAGGCGCGCGATGATTATGCCACCCTGGTGACCAACCTGACCCTGCGCGGTGTGACCGGGCTGTAGCGGCGCAATGGGGCTTGCGGGGTGGGCCGCAAACGGCCAATGTCGCCCCTGAGCGCGGCCCCGAACCGCGACCGCGAACCCCTATCCCGGTGCCTTCATGAATCGCCTGAACCACATCGCCCGCCAACCGGCGGCAGCCGCGTTGGGGCTTGCTGTTGGCGGGCTTTTCTGGGGGCTCTACTGGGTGCCGCTGCGCGCCCTTTCCGACCTTGGCATGGGCGGGGCCTGGCCCGGTGCCTTCGTGTTTTTCGGGGCCGCCATGCTGCTGACCCCGCTGATCTGGCACAAACGGGCCGGATTGCGCAGCAATTGGTGGGCGCTGGTCAGTTGCGGGCTGCTGACGGGGGCGGCGTTTTCGCTGTTTTCCACCGCCATCATTCTGACCGATGTGGTGCGCGCCATCCTGCTGTTCTATCTCACGCCGGTCTGGAGCACGCTGTTGGGGCTTGTCTATCTGGGCGAACGTCTGACCCCCGCCCGCCTGGCCGCGCTGGCACTGGGGATTGCCGGAATGCTGATCATGCTTGGCCTCGGTGCGGGCTGGCCGGTGCCGCGTTCGCTTGGCGATATTCTGGCGCTGGCTTCGGGCATGGTCTGGGCTGTCGGGTCGCTGCGGCTGTATCAGGCCCGTCATATTTCAGTGGTCGAGCAGGTGATTGCCTTTGTCATCGGCGGGCTTGTCATTGCTCTGGCCACTGTCGTGATCGGCGGGGCGGCGCTCAATCCGCTTGGCGGGGTGCAGGTGTTCGGCGCATCCATCTGGCCGCTGGTGATCATCTCGTTTTTCGTGGTTCCCACCCTGTTCCTCACGGTCTGGCCGGCCACCGTTCTGCCGCCCGCCCGCGTCGGGCTGATCCTGATGACCGAGATCGTCGCCGGGGTGATCTCGGCGGCGCTTTTTGCCGGTGAGGCCTTTGGCTGGCGCGAGGCCGCAGGCAGCGTGATGATTGTCGGCGCGGGCTTGGTCGAGGTGTTGGGCCATCGCGGTTCGGGGGCCGCAATTCGGCCTGAAAAGGGCCGATTTCCCCGATGAAACGGGGCTTGATCATCGGGTCAGCACCGTTTCGGATTTCACAAACCGCGCGCCTCTGGAGCGTGTCGCGTTGAATACATGAATCCAGTGGAACGCGACACGCTTTAATCGCGCGGGCGCTGCAATTGCCAGGCCAGATGCGCCGCCACCATCGGCCATTCGCTGTTCAGGATCGAATAGACCGCCGTGTCGCGCAGGGTGCCATTGGCCAGGCGCATGTGATTGCGCAGGATGCCGTCGGGCCGGGCCCCCAAACGCTCGATCGCATGCCGGCTTTGATGGTTGATGACATGGGTGCGAAATTCGACCGCGACGCAATCGAGACCCTCGAAGGCATGGCGCAGCATCAGCAGTTTGGCTTCTGTGTTCAGCGGCCCGCGCTGCGCCGATTTCGCGATCCAGGTCGATCCGATTTCAACCCGCGGCAGATGCGGGTCGATATTCATGTAAGTGGTCATGCCGACAGCAATGCCGGCCGCGTCCAGCATTGCAAAGGGCAGCATGGTGCCCTGGTCGCGCAACCCGCGCCGCCGGGCAATTTCGGCCGCAACCTGATCGGGCGCGGGGATGGTCGTATACCACAGGCGGTGCAACGCACCATCAGCCGCGGCCTGCCTCAGATCATCGCAATGGCCGGTGACAGCGGTTCCAGCGTCACATGGGTTCCGGTCAGGGTCACATCATCGGGCCAGGCCATATCGCTGCCTCCCTGCGCGATTGTCATTCGCGCCACGCAACCACATGGCCCGCCGCTTGACCAGACCCGACCGGGGATCAGCCCGGCTGTATCCCCACCCGGCCCAGGGCGGCGGTGGCATCGGCCTCCCATTGGCGGCGCATCCGGGCAGCAGTCAGATGGCGCAGGCCCATCGCGTTCAGCGTATCGAACCGGGGCGCGTTATCCGGGCCAAAGCTGGCCGAGACCCGCGGCCACCAATAGGCGACCGAGGCCAGGATCGCATCGCCCTGCCCCTCGTTCATCAACCGCGTCAGCCCCTCCTCGGCCAGCTCGGCATGGCGTGCCTCGACGGGGGCGATGGCGCGAAAGGCCTCGGCCAGCGGCTGATAGGAGAGCTTTTCGAAATCGGCCATCTGCACGGCAACGGCACGCCCCATCAGCAGGTTCATCACCACGGCATCGGCCCAGCCGTCCAGCGGGTAGTTGAAGACCGCAAGGCGCATGTCGTGATCGCCGCGACTGGCCCCGATATCGGCGTCGCGGGGCAGGCGCGCGGTCCAGGGGTGATGATTGGCATAGCGATCGGAATCGACGCCGAAATCCTCCATCACCCGCAGCACGCGACCGGCATGGTCGGTCTTTTCCAGCACGATCCGGGCCGCCGCAATCCGTTCGCGGATGCCCGGCCCCTGATTGATGATATCGGCAAAGCCCGCCGCGCCGGCCAATTCGCTATCGACAAAGCTGCTCATCAGTTTCATCAGCTCGGCCCGGTAGCGAGCGGGCACATTGGTGGGGTTGCTCAGCACCCCGCCCTGGGCCAGATACTCCTCGATACGCATATCCATGGCTGTGATCCCCTATTGATCGTAATCGACGACGATGCGGTCGGTCACCGGGTAGGACTGGCACGCCAGGACATAGCCCTTTTCGACCTCGTAATCCTCCAATGCGTGATTGGCGACCATCTCCACCTCGCCCTCCAGCACCCGGCAGCGGCAGGTCGAACAGACCCCGGCCTTGCAGGCAAAAGGCGCATCCATCCGGTTGGCAAGCGCGATATCGAGCAGGCTTTGGTCCTTGTTCGATGTCACGGTCTGGGTGGCCCCATCCAGCGTATAGGAAATCTCGGCCTGATTTGCGGCGCTGGCCGCATCCCTCGAGACCACCCGCGCCCGCGCCCGCCCCGGTTGGCCCGAGGCGAACAGCTCGAACTTGATCTGGCCATCATCCAGCCCGTGATCGCGCAGCGCGCGGGCAATGCCCAGCATCATCGGCTCGGGCCCGCAGATAAAGGCGGTGTCAACGTTTTCGATATCGATCCAGCCCTTGAACAGCTCGGCGCATTTCTCCGCCGTCACCAGCCCGGTGAACAGGTCGATCTCCTGGGCGTCGGTTTCCAGGATATGAATGACGTTGAACCGGCCCATATGCAGGTTTTTCAGATCTTCCAGTTCCTCGCGGAACATGATCGTGCTGACGCCCTTATTGGCATAGACCAGCGTGAAGCGCGCGGCCGGTTCAACCGCCAGCGTGGTCTTGATGATCGACAGCAGCGGCGTGATGCCCGAGCCGCCGGCAAAACCCAGATATTGCCTTTCGGTGCCCGGATCGAGCGGGGTAAAGAAGCTGCCCATCGGGGCCATGGCCTGCAGCCTGTCGCCGACCTGCAATTCTTCATTGGCCCAGGTCGAGAACGCGCCGCCATCGACGCGCTTGATACCGACCTGAATGCGCCCGTCCTGGCGCCCGGCGCAGATCGAATAGGAGCGGCGCAGCTCCTCGCCATCGAAATCGCGGCGAAAGGTCAGGTATTGGCCCTGCGTGAACGCAAACGCCTCCGCGTCATCGGGTTGCAGGGTAACCACCACGGCATCGCGGATGGTCTTGGTCACATCGGTGACGGTCAGATCGTGAAATCGCGCCATCAGGGTTCCTCCCTCAGATGCACTTGAAATAATCGAACGGTTCCAGACAGTCGCGGCAACGCCAGGCGGCTTTGCACGGGGTCGATCCGAACTGGCTGAGCCGTTCCAGATCCGCGCCCTTGCAACGCGGGCAACGCGCCGGGCCACCTGCGGGCTGCGGCGGGGCGATGCCGTATTCCTCCAGCTTTGCGCGGCCCTTGTCGGACAGCCAATCGGTGGTCCAGGCCGGTGAAATCTGGCGTTTCAGCACCACATTGGCGATCCCGTGGCCATTCAGCGCCGAAATGATATCGAGGTTGATCACGGATGTGGCCGGACATCCCGAATAGGTCGGCGTGACGGTGATCTGCACCGCGTCGCCCTGCCAGTCCACGCCCCGGATGATGCCCAGATCGACCAGGCTGATCACCGGGATCTCGGGGTCGGGCACCTGATCCAGCCAGTGCCATATCTGATCGGTCGCGGGCTGTGTCATGGGCTTACCAGCTGGCCCCCGGATAGGCCCGTTGCAGCCATTGCATCGTGGTCAGGATATGGCCCAGATGCTCGGTATGCATATATCCGGAGCGCCCGCCCTTATGGCTGAATTTACCCTCTGGGATGATCAGCGTCGCATCCGCCAGAACCCGGGTTACCAGCGCATCGAAATCGGGGCGCAGGCTGGCGGGGTCGGGGGCAATTCCGGCCTCAGCCATGGCCGCATCGACATCATCGCCAAGAAACATCTCGCCCACATAGGGCCAAAGATACTCCAGCGCCGCCTGCATGCGGGCATGGCTTTGCTCGGTGCCGTCGCCCAGGCCCACAACGGTGCCTGCCGAGCGTTCCACGTGATAGGCCACTTCCTTTGATGCTTTCTCGGCAATCTCGGCCACACGGGCGTCAGTTGACGCCATCAGCCGGCCCAGAGCCACCGATTGCCAGGCATCGAACAGAAACTGGCGCATCAGGGTCTGGCCGAAATCGCCATTGGGCAGTTCGACCAGCAGCAGATTGCGGAAATCCCAGACATCGCGCAGAAAGGCCAGATCATCGGCGCTGCGCCCCTGGCCCTCGACCTCACCGGCCAGGCCCAGCCAGAACTGCGTCTGCCCGATCAGATCCAGCGCCGTATTGGCCAGCGCGATATCTTCCTCCAGCACCGGGGCCTTGCCGCACCATTCGCTGACACGGTGACCCAGAACAAGCGTGTTATCCCCCATCCGGAGCAGGAACTGAAACAATGCTTCGTCACCGGTCATCACATATGCCCCACATCTTCGGGGATGTCGAAAAAGGTCGGGTGGCGGTAGATCTTGCTTTCGGACGGGTCGAAAAGCGGGCCTTTGTCGCCCGGTGCCGTGGCCGAGATATGGACCGCCTCGACCACCCAGATCGACACACCTTCATTGCGCCTTGTATAGACATCGCGCGCATTCCTGATCGCCATATCGGCATCCGGCGCGTGCAGGCTGCCGACATGGCGGTGGCTCAGCCCGTGCTGGCCTCGGATGAACACTTCCCAAAGGGGCCATTCGTTTTTCATGCGCTGTCTCCTTATTCCGCCGCTTGCGCGCGTTTTCTTGCATGGGCCATCAGCCCGTCGCGCACCCATGCGCCATCTTCCCAGGCTTTCACCCGGTCCTTCAAACGGTCCACATTGCAGGGGCCGTTGCCGCGGATCACATCCATGAACTCGTCCCAATCGGGATCGCTGAAATCGTAATGGCCGCGCTCCTCGTTCCATTTGATGGCCGGGTCGGGCAGGTCGAGACCCAGATATTCGATCTGCGGAATGGTCTGATCGACAAATTGCTGGCGCAGCTCATCGTTGGATTTGACCTTGATCTTCCACGCCATCGACTGTTCCGAATGGGTGCTGTCGCTGTCATGCGGCCCGAACATCATCATCGCCGGGAACCACATACGGTCCAGCGCATTCTGCGCCATGCTCTTTTGCGCTGGCGTGCCGAAGGCCATTTTCATGATCGCGTGATAGCCTTGGCGGGCGTGAAAGCTCTCTTCCTTGCAGATCCGCACCATGGCCCGGGCGTAGGGCCCGTAGGATGTGCGTTGCAACGCCACCTGATTGACGATCGCCGCGCCATCGACCAGCCAGCCGACCGCGCCGATATCGGCCCAGTTCAGCGTCGGATAGTTGAAGATGGAGGAATATTTCATCCGGCCTTCATGCAGCAGCCGCACCAGCTCATCGCGGCTTTCGCCAAGCGTTTCGGCGGCGGAATAGAGATACAGCCCATGGCCCGCCTCATCCTGCACCTTGGCCAGCAGGATGGCCTTGCGTTCCAGCGTCGGCGCGCGGGTGATCCAGTTGCCTTCGGGCAATTGCCCCACCACTTCGGAATGGGCGTGCTGGCCGATCTGGCGGATCAGGGTGGCGCGGTAATCATCGGGCATCCAGTCGCGCGGCTCGATCTTGATATCGGCGTCGATCTTGTCCTGGAATTCGCGTTCCTGGTCCGACATCTCATCGCGGGATTTGAGCCCGGAACGGGCCGTTTTGATCAGTTGAGCATACATATGTCTAACCTCCCTTAGACGCGTTCGAGGATCAGGGCCGCGCCCTGTCCGACGCCGACGCACATGGTGCAGAGCGCATAGCGCCCGCCGGAGCGCTGCAATTGATAGGCCGCAGCCATCACCAAACGCGCGCCCGACATGCCAAGCGGATGGCCAAGCGCGATGGCCCCGCCATTGGGGTTCACATGGGGCGCATCATCGGGCAGGCCCAGGTCGCGCAGACAGGCAAGCCCCTGTGCCGCGAAAGCCTCGTTCAATTCTATCACATCCATATCGGCGATGCTCAGCCCGGTGCGCGCCAACAGCTTTCGCGTGGCCGGAACCGGGCCAATGCCCATGATGCGCGGCGCAACGCCGGCCGCCGCCATGCCGATAACGCGGGCCATGGGGGTCAGCCCGTTGGCTTTTGCCGCCGCACCGGAGGCCAGCAATATCGCCGCCGCGCCATCATTGACGCCGCTGGCATTGCCCGCCGTGACGCTGCGATCGGGCCCGTTCACGCCCTTCAGCTTTGCCAGTTTCGCGGCATCGGTGCCGGGGCGCGGATGTTCGTCAGTATCGACCACGACCGGCGCGCCCTTGCGGCTCGGGATCGTCACCGGGGTGATTTCCTCGGCGAAGATTCCGGCCGCCTGCGCCGCCTGCCAACGCGCCTGCGAGCGGGCCGCAAACGCATCCTGATCGGCGCGGCTGATGCCGTAATCTTCGGCCACGTTATCGGCGGTCTGCGGCATCGAATCAGTGCCATAACTCGCCTGCATCTTCGGGTTCACGAAGCGCCAGCCAATGGTGGTGTCATGGACGGCATTGGCGCGGCTGAAGGCGGCCTGCGCCTTGGGCATCACGAAAGGCGCGCGGCTCATGCTTTCGACACCACCGGCGATGACCATGTCGTAATCGCCCGCCCGGATACCACGCGCGGCCATGCCGACGGCATCCATGCCGCTGGCGCAGAGCCGGTTCACCGTGGTGCCCGGCACATCCACCGGCAGGCCTGCCAGAAGCGCCGCCATCCGCGCCACATTGCGATTATCCTCGCCGGCCTGATTGGCATCGCCATAGATCACGTCATCGATACCGGCCCAGTTGACGCCGGGATTGCGCGCCATCAGTGCTGCAATCGGCAGTGCTGCCAGATCATCGGTGCGGATCGTGGCCAAGGCCCCGCCATAGCGCCCGATCGGGGTGCGTGTCGCGTCGCAGATGAATGCGTCCAAGGCCGGACCTCCCTTTCGCGCCGGCCAATAAGCTGACCGCACGGTCGGGGTATTGCACCTGACGATTCGACGCAAGTTAAATGTTACGCGCCGCCGGAATTACCAAAATGACGGTAACATGTCTCAGCCCCGGTCATAGGGATCGCTCAGCGCAGGCAGGACAGTGCCCAGGCAGGACCCGAACCCGATGCGATACCCATCGCCCTGCGCATGGCCCGACAGGCTCAACGTATCGCCATCCTCCAGGAAACTGCGGGTCTCGCCGGTCTCCAGCGTCAAAGGCTCCTTGCCGCCCCAACTCAGTTCCAGCAACGAGCCGCGCTCGGGCCTCATAGGCCCCGAGATGGTGCCGGAGCCAAGCAGATCGCCGACCCGCATCGGACAGCCCGACGTCGTGTGATGCGCCAATTGCTGCGCCGCGGAATAATACATCTGCTTGTAATTCGTGCGCGCAATCACACTGGCCGGTTTGCCCTGCGGGGCCAGCGATACGGCAAGGTCGATATCATACAGCATCGGCCCGGCATCGGCCAAATGCGGCAGCAGCGGTTTTTCGCGGTCCGGGGCCTCGCAGCGAAACCCGGCCAGGGCGGTGGCGGTCACGATCCAGGGGCTGATCGTGGTCGCGGTCGCCTTGGCCTGAAACGGCCCCAGCGGCTGATATTCCCAGGCCTGAATGTCACGCGCCGACCAGTCGTTCAGCAGCACATAGCCAAAGATCATCGCATCCGCCTCGGCCACGCTCATCGGGCCATCCGAGGCCACGCCGATGATCGCCCCCAGCTCAAGTTCGAAATCGAACCGCCGGCAGGGCGCAAAGACCGGTGCATCGGCATCCTTTGGCAGGATCTGCCCCCAGGGCCGCCGCACATCACTGCCCGACACCACGACCGAGGAGGCCCGGCCATTATAGCCGATGGGCATATGCAGCCAGTTTGGCGGCAGCGCGTTCTCACGCCCCCGGAACATGGTGCCGACATTCATCGCATGATGCATTCCGGCGTAGAAATCGGTATATTCGGCCACCTCAAACGGCATATGCATCCGCGCATCCGCCATTGGCACCAGATAAGGCTCGGCGCGACGCCCGACGCCCGATTTTTCCCCCAGAAGCACGCCCAGAGCCTGCCGAAAGCTGTTCCAGGCCGCGGGCCCCAGCGCCATGAAACCATTCCACGAGGGCCGCGTGAACACCGGCGGATCCCCGGCCGTCAGGATGCCGCTTGCCTCCAATTGTGCCACATCGAGGATGAAATCCCCGATCGCCACGCCGGGGCGCGGCGCGCTGCCCCCGGTTGAAAACACGCCATAGGGCAGATTGTTCAACGGAAAAGGGGTCTCGGGGCGGTTGGCACTTTCGACCCAGGATTTGCGCAGATCACTCATTCGGGGTGTCCTTCATTCGGCATCGGGCTGGTTTTCGGGGCGGGCGGCATCAAAGGCGGGCAGCGCCAGCGCATTGGTCTCGATCTCGCACAGGCGGGCCAGCGGGGCCAGATCAACGCCCCAGCGATGCGCGTTGTAAAGCTGCGGGATCAGGCAGATATCAGCCCAGGTCGGGCTGTCGCCGAAACAAAACGCCCCCTCGGGCGCGATCATCTTTTGCAGCGCGGCCAGGTTCTTGGTCATGAAATGCACCATCCAGGCGATGCCGCCCTCCGCGCTGACCCCATAGTCACGCTTCAGATGCGCCACCACGCCGACATTGGTCACCGGCTGCGTGTCCATGGCGATGACATGGGACGCCGCCAGAACCCGCGCCCGCGCCAGCCGATCGGCAGGCAGCAATGCGGGCGCAGGGTGGGTCGCCTCGAGCCAGTCCAGTATGGCCATGGATTGGGTCAGTTCCGTGCCATCTGGCAACACCAGCGTCGGCACAAGCCCGGTCGGGTTATGGGCCAGATACTCCGGCGCGTTCTGCTCTCCCTTGACCAGATGAACCGGCAGGCTTTCCCAGTTCAGCCCCTTCAGGCCAAGCGCGATACGCACCCGATAGGAACAGGATGACCGCCAGTAGGTATAGAGTTTCATGGCAAGGCTCCGGTGGCTTCGCATATCAGCTTAAAGCGCATTGCGTTTGATGTGAATCATCTTTGCCGCCCGGGTCAGGTCGAAGCGGTTTTTCCGGTGGCCGTCGCGGGCCTATAGCACGTCTTGGCAAACCTCAATCACCTGACGCTGCCTGCCGCCGGCCCCAGCGCATCGCCACAAGGAAGATCCCCCTCGTGGATATGATTGAGCGTGGCCGCGAGTGATGCGAAGAACCCCGGGCGCGGGGCGGTAAACCCCGCTGCGCTCAACCCTGAAATCGCGCATGAAGCGTGGCATTGGCCCAGGCGTTGTTTCGCGCCATGGTCAATATGGGTTGGGGGTCATTGGCAATTCCTCTTTGGGAGCGAGCCTGCAGGCCAACCGATCAGCGCGCGATGGCAAAGATCGCGTCCAGATCCAGATACTGATCCAGATGATCGGCCAGAGCGTCCAGCGTCGCGTCCACGACCGCACCATAGCGCGTCTGGCCAGCCTCTGCCCCAAACCCCACAAGATAGGCGCGGCGAAACCCGTCTTCGACAAAAAGCCCGTGCAGATAGGTGCCCTGCACGTCGCCAGACGGGGATGATGCGCCTTCGGGCTCACCATCGACATGCGCAAAGGGGCGGGCGCGATCCGGCCCGTCACTCTGCCCGATATGGATCTCATAACCCTGAACCTGTGTGCCGCTCGCCACATGGGTGGCGGCAACCCGGGTCAGGCTCTTGTCGCGCGTCATCACGGTCTCAACCCGCAGCAGGCCAAGCCCCGGGGTGCTGCCCGGCACCCCCTCGATCCCATCCGGATCATGGATCATGTCGCCCAACATCTGGTAGCCGCCGCAAATACCCAACACATGCCCGCCGCGCCTGACATGGGCGGCCAGATCAATGTCCCACCCTTCGCCGCGCAAATAGGCAAGATCGCCGCGCGTGGATTTGCTGCCCGGCAAGATCACCAGATCGGTATCGCCCGGAATGGGTTGCCCGGCCCGGATCATCGACAGCGCCACGCCCGGTTCCTGCGCCAGCGGATCGAGATCATCGAAATTGGCAATGCGGGAAAACGCCAGACAGGCGATATTGAGGCCCTTGCCGCTGCTTTTCCCAGGCAGATCCAGCGCATCTTCTGCCGGCAGCCTCATCGCATCCGCAAAGAACGGCAATATACCAAACCCACGCCAGCCGGTGCGGGCCTCGATCAGGGCATAGCCATCGTCAAAGAGGCTGGCATCGCCGCGAAATTTGTTGATCAGAAAGCCGGCGATCATCGCCGCGTCCTCGGGGGGCAGCACCGCCTGCGTGCCCACCATTTGCGCAATCACGCCACCCCGGTCGATATCGCCGACCAGGATGACCGGCACATCGGCAGCACGGGCAAAGCCCATATTGGCGATGTCGCCCTGGCGCAGATTGACCTCGGCAGGTGATCCCGCGCCTTCGACAATCACCAGGTCATGGGCGGATTTCAATCGATGAAAGCTCTCCAGCACCGGGGCCATCAATTGCGGCTTCAGCGCTGCGTAATCGCGCGCATTGATGGTGGTCAACCGCTTGCCGTGAACCACGACCTGCGCGCCGATATCGGTTTCAGGCTTCAACAGCACCGGGTTCATATCTGTCACGGGCTCCAGCCCGGCCGCCCAGGCCTGCAAAGCCTGAGCGCGCCCGATCTCGCCGCCATCGACGGTTACGGCGGCATTGTTCGACATGTTTTGAGGCTTGAACGGCGCAACGGACAGCCCGCGGTTGCGCGCTGCCCGGGCCAACCCCGCGACCAAGAGCGATTTGCCCACATTCGAGCCCGCGCCCTGGATCATTAGCGACCTCATGGCACCGCACCAGCGTTTCGCGGGTGGCAGGTGCGGGAGCCTCCGGCGGAGGTATTTATCACCAAGCTGAAAGGGAAGATCGGCAACCGGCACCGCGCTCGACCCCGAGAAGGCGGGGCAAGCGCGGTGCTTTCACCTTGGGCGGTCATCGGGACCTCTCCCTGTACCGCATTTCAACCATGGCACGTTAACCTTAACAAATCGTTTCATCTTGGCCCAAATACCTCGGGGGCGTGGGGGCAGCGCCCCCACAAAGGGCGGGTTTGCGCAGGGCATTAGAGACCACCCCACCAAAAACCACACCCAAAAGCCCGTTTTTA
>NZ_JBTUJH010000026.1:0-9750 GCF_058343375.1 Alterinioella sp. | reverse complement strand
TTCGCCACCAGCGCCGCCGGCAGCAGCCGGCTGGCCTTGGCAAAGGTGATCGCGGCGCGACAGGGGTCTTCGTTGCCGCCGCGCAGCATCCGCAGCGGGCCTTTCATCGGAAACGCCAGATCATCGGCCGGGTCGGCGACCGCCCGGCCCCAGACGACGCCGGCCCCGGGCGGGATCACCCCGCGGGCGACATGTTCCGAATAGGCCGGCGCCTTCCGCGTCGCGGCGCGCCGCGGGGTGATCGCCAGAACCGGCGCGTCGCAGAACCCGCGCACCGCGTCCAGCCGGGCCGCGGTCAGGGTCTCGGCGGGGATCACCAGAAACCCGCCGTCGGCGAAGCGAAACAGCACCGGCACGCCCATGCGCATGTCGGCCCGCGCCCGGGCCTGCAATTCGGTTATCGTCGGAACAAGGCTCATGCGGTCATTTTCGCCGGAATGTCCCCCAATAGGTAGGTGATTGCGAAGGAAAGTGAAACATTTGCCCGCCTGGCGACACGAGCGCGTGAATTGAGTGCAGCAAAGCTTGTCGGACGGGCGCAGGTTTCACAAGTGTTGGCAAAGGCGAAAAGCGGAGAGGGCCCATGTCGAACCTGAAAAAGATACTGCTGGTGGATGACGACGACGACCTGCGCGAGGCGCTGAGCGAACAATTGGTGATGACCGAGGATTTCGATGTCTTCGAGGCTGTGGATGGTCATGACGCGATGGACAAGGCCCGCGCCGGGCTGTTCGATCTGGTGATTCTGGATGTCGGCCTGCCCGACACCGATGGCCGCGAGCTGTGCCGCCTGATGCGCAAGCAGGGGGTGAAATGCCCGATCCTGATGCTGACCGGCCATGACAGCGACGCCGATACCATTCTGGGCCTGGATGCAGGTGCCAATGATTATGTAAGCAAGCCCTTCAAGTTCCCAGTTCTTCTGGCGCGCATTCGTGCCCAACTGCGCCAGCATGAACAATCCGAGGACGCGGTGTTCCAGCTTGGGCCCTATACGTTCAAACCGGCAATGAAGATGCTGGAAACCGACGACAATAAGAAAATCCGCCTGACGGAAAAGGAAACCAATATCCTGAAGTTTCTCTACCGGGCGCAGGACGGCGTTGTTGCCCGCGATGTTCTGCTGCACGAGGTTTGGGGATATAATGCCGGCGTGACCACGCACACGCTGGAAACCCATATCTACCGGCTGCGTCAGAAGATCGAGCCCGACCCCTCGAATGCACGCCTTTTGGTCACAGAAAGCGGCGGATATCGTCTGATGTCGTGAAACAACCACTATATCTTGACAAATCAGAGTTTGCGTTTCATGATTTGATTGTGGTGTAAGCACCATCTCCCTGTTGGACTGGCCCGGTCATTTGGACTGGGCCATTTTTTGTCCGGGGCAGCCGATGGTTTTGGGTCGCAGGCAATTGCGGTGAACGCCGCGCGCCCGTAAATCTGCGACAACAGAGAATAAGGAAACCCCGGACCATGAGTTTTACCCTTGCCACCTGGAACATCAACTCGGTCCGGCTGCGCGCCGATCTGGTGGTGCGGCTGCTCCGAGACGAGGGGCCGGATGTGCTGTGTTTGCAGGAATGCAAATCGCCGGTCGACAAGATTCCGGCCGAAATATTCGCCAGTATCGGATACAGCCACATGGTTGCGCGCGGGCAGAAGGGCTATAATGGCGTCGCCATCTTGTCGAAACTGCCGATTGAAGAAGTCGGGAGCCATGATTTCGCGCAGCTTGGCCATGCCCGCCATATTGCCGGGCGGCTGGAAAACGGTGTCACGATCCACAATTTTTATGTGCCTGCAGGCGGCGATGTGGCCGATCGTGAGGTGAATGAGAAATTCGGGCAGAAACTGGATTACCTCACCGATATGCGCGATTGGGCCCGCGACACCGCGCCGCGAAAATCCATCCTTGTGGGGGATATCAACATCGCCCCGCGCGAAGATGACGTGTGGTCGCATAAGCAGCTATTGAAGGTCGTCAGCCACACCCCCGTTGAGGTGGAGCATCTGCACGCGGCGATGGAGGCCGGCAAATGGGTGGACATCACCCGTCAGGACATTCCCGAAGGGCAGCTTTACAGCTGGTGGTCCTACCGGGCCCGCGATTGGGATGCGGCCAATAAGGGACGGCGGCTGGACCATGTCTGGGCCACGTCCGATATCGCGTCGGCGGGTCATTCCAGCCGGGTGCTGCGCGATGTGCGGGGCTGGGAAAAACCCTCTGATCACGCACCGGTATTTGCCAGTTTCGATCTCTAGGCGCAGGTTTCGGAAACCGCGGCGGCGATCTGCGGCTCGTGCGAATTTCGCTAGCCCCTTGGCACCCGCCCGTCACCGGCCCATATAGGGCGAGACATATTTCAAGAGGGCAAGACATGCTGGAACTGGGTGGAACGCCGAATACTGCAACCGGCGGTGCGGATCTGATCAAGGACGCGACCGAGGCGAGCTTTGTGGCCGATGTGATCGAGGCCAGTCAGCAAGGCCCGGTTATCGTTGATTTCTGGGCCCCGTGGTGCGGCCCCTGCAGAACGCTCGGGCCCCAGCTTGAGGCGGCGGTGATTGCCGCCAAGGGCAAGGTTCACATGGTCAAGGTCGATACCGAGGCCGAACCGCGTCTGGCGGCCGCCCTGGTGCAGCAGGGCCTGCCGCTGCAATCCATCCCCACGGTCGTTGTCTTTCACGAAGGCCGCCCGGTGGACATGTTCCAGGGCGCGGTGCCGCAATCCGAGATCAAGGCCTTTGTCGACCGCGCCGCCGCATTGGCGGGCGATGGCGGGCTGAGCGAGGCCGTGGAAGCCGCCGAAGCAATGCTGGAGGAGGGGGCTGCCGTTGATGCGGCGCAGACCTTTGCCGCCGTTTTGGGCGAAGAGCCCGAGAACGCTGCCGCCTATGGCGGTCTTGTGCGGGCCCATCTGGCGATGGATGAACTGGACCATGCCGCAGGCCTGCTGGACGCCGTGCCCGACGCGATCGGGACCGCCGCCGAAATTGATGCTGCCCGCGCGCAGCTGGAACTGGCCCGCCAGGCCGCCGATGCCGGGCCACTGGCTGACCTGTCTGACGCGGTAGAGGCTGACCCGGACAATCATCAGGCCCGTTATGATTTTGCGCTGGCGCTGTATGCCGATGGCCAGGTCGAGGCGGCGGTTGATCAGTTGCTGGATCTTTTTCGCCGCGATCGTGAATGGAATGACGGCGCGGCCAAGGCGCAGCTTTTCACCGTTTTCGATGCGCTGAAGCCCGATGATCCCATTGTTCTGAAGGGGCGGCGCAAGCTCAGTTCGATGATATTTGCCTGAATGGGTCTGATCCCTACATAGTAGGTCATGATGTTCGCCGCTGATCTGCCCGACTCGATCCCGCTGTTCCCGCTGCCCGGTGCATTGCTGTTGCCGCGCGCTCAACTGCCGCTGCATATCTTTGAGCCCCGTTATCTGGCCATGCTGGACGATACGCTGAAGACACGGCACCGGCTGATCGGCCTGGTGCAGCCGATGGGTAGCCGGTTGCACGATATTGGCTGCGCCGGTCGTCTGACCCAGTTTTCCGAGACCGGGGACGGGCGCTATATGATCACCCTCAGCGGGATTTCACGGTTTCGCATCCTGCGCGAAGTGGGCGGGTTCACCCCCTATCTCAGGGCCGATATCCGCTGGCAGGAATTCGCGCGTGATCTGGGTGGCGATAACAATGACCCGGATTTTGATCGCGAAACCTTTCTCGACCTTCTGTCACGCTATTTCACGTCGGTTGGTCTTTCCACCGACTGGGAATCCCTGAAAGAGGCGGATGAGGAGTTGTTGATCAATTCGCTCTCCATGCTGTGCCCATTCGAGGTTGAAGAAAAACAGGCGTTGCTGGAGGCTCCGGGCCTGAGCGACCGACGCAAAACCATCGCGGCACTGATGGAGTTTGCCTGTCGCGGCGGATCAAGTGATGAGGTGGTGCAGTGAGCGATGCCGAGATTGACCGCAAGATGCTGGAGGCGCTTGTCTGCCCTGTCACCCAGGCACCGCTGCGCTATGATTCTGAGCGTCAGGAACTGATCAGCCACGCCGCCAATCTGGCCTTTCCGATCCGGCGCGGCATCCCCATCATGCTGGAGGAAGAGGCCCGCGAACTGGACTGAGGCCCAGACGGATCGGGGCTATAGCGGGTGGCCCTGCAACAGGCGCGGCACGTCACCGGTCAGGCCTGCGGCCTCCCGGATGAAACTGCGGCGCAGACCGGGCATGGCGTTGATCGCGCCCATCCCCAGATCGCGGCCCAATCGCAATACCGGATTGTCGTTTGAAAAGAGCCGGTTGACCATATCGGTGGCGGCAGCAAGCGATGCGGTATCAAACCTGCGCCAGCGTTGATAGCGTTCCAGAACCAGGGTCGTGGCAAAATCCTCGCCGCGCCGGGCGGCATCGGTCAACACTTCGGCCAGCGCCCCGACATCGCGCAGGCCCAGGTTCAGACCCTGACCGGCAATCGGGTGAACGCCATGGGCGGCGTCGCCGATAAGGGCCAGGCGCGTATCCATGAACCGTTCGGCAATCGTCAGGTTCAAAGGATAGGAAAACCGCGCCCCGTCCAGCGAAATATCCCCCAGAAAATCACCAAAACGCGGCCGCAGAATGTCCAGATACTCGGCCTCCTCCAGCGCCGCGATTTCGGCGGCGCGGGCGTGGGTTTCGCTCCAGACAATCGAACAGCGATTGCCGGGCAGGGGCAGGATCGCCAGCGGGCCGGGGGGCATGAAAAACTGATGCGCGATACCGTGATGCGGGCGTTCATGGGCGATGGAACAGACCAGCGCGGTCTGCCCGTAATCCCACATCTGCCGCTTGATCCCGGCCCGCGCGCAGACGCCGGATCTGCGGCCATCGGCCCCGACCAGAAGTCGCCCGGTCAGAACCTGCCCATCGGCCAGGGTCACGCGGGCCGTGCCATCGGTGGACTGATCGACAACGGTAACCCCCGGCATATGGGAAATCAGCGGCTCTGACTGCATCCGGGCCAGCAAGGCACGGCGCAGGAACCGATCCTCCAGCATGTAGCCCATCGGGCCTTCCTCGATCTCGGCATGATCGAAATGCAGGAAAAAGGGCGAAGGGCCTTCGCCGGCGCGCCCGTCGCTGGCTTTGATCTCCAGCATTGGCTGCGCCTGTTCGGCCAACCCGTCCCACAAACCAATCGCGCGTAGCAACCGGGCCGATGCCAGCGCCAGCGCATAGGATCGACCGTCAAATGTGTCGGAGTCGCGCGTTTCGGCGGGCAGGGCGTCAATCACCACGCTGCTGATTCCCGCGCCGGCCATGGCAATCGCAAGGCACGGGCCGTTCAGCCCGCCGCCGACAATCAGGATATCCGCATTCATCACCATGCCCGGCATAATGGCCGCTTGATCGGGATTGTCCATTGCCGGGTGGCCCGATAGCGTGGCCCGCGACAACATGGCGGAGGGTGGATGATGCGCGATGACTGGCAGAACCTTGGCGTGGCGGATCTGGGCCGCGCCATTGGCAGCGGCGATATCGACGCCGTTGAGCTGACCGATGCCTATCTTGCGGCCATCGACGCCCATCCGCATCGTGACCGGATCTATTGCGCCGTCACCCCGGACCGGGCCCGCGCCGAAGCCGGGGCTGCCGCCATGCGCGCCAGACAGGGCGCGCGGCGGGGCCTGCTGGATGGGGTGCCGCTGTCGTGGAAAGACCTGTTCGACAGCGCCGGGGTTGAAACGGCAGCGGGATCGGCGCTGTTGAAAGGGCGTATCCCGCAAGACGACGCCGCGGTTCTGGCCAATGCCACCCGCGCCGGAATGGTCTGCCTGGGCAAGACGCATATGAGCGAGCTGGCCTTTTCCGGCATCGGTTTGAACCCGGTCACCGCGACGCCGCCCAATATCCATGATCCCGATCTGGTGCCGGGCGGGTCATCCTCAGGCGCTGCAACTTCAATAGCCTGGGGTTTGGCCCCTGCGGGCATCGGCTCTGACACCGGCGGTTCGGTTCGGATACCGGCGGCATTCAATGATCTGGTGGGGCTGAAAACCACCCCGGGGCGGTTGTCGCTGAACGGTGTCGTGCCGCTCTGCGCGCGGTTTGATACGGTCGGGCCATTGGCAAGAACGGTCGAGGATTGCGCCCATCTGCTGGCGGTGATGGAAGGCGGCAAGCCCGCCGATCTGCGCGGCGCGACCCTGTCCGGCAAGCGGTTTTTGGTGTTGGAGACCTATTCGGCCGACGCGCGCAGCGCACCGGCGGCGGGTTTTGCTTCGGCGCTGGATCGGATGGCACAAGCCGGGGCGCAGATCAGCCATGGCACCGTTCAGGGCATCGAAGAGGCGATGGATCTGTCGGCCATCCTGTTTACCTCTGAAGCCTATGGAACCTGGAAAGACGTGATCGAGGCCGCGCCCGAGAAGATGTTCGACCGTATCCTTGACCGGTTTCGCGCCGGGGCCGGGTTTTCCGCGCCCGATTATGTGGCGGCGTGGCAGCGGTTGGATGCATTGCGGCAAAGCTGGCAGCAACAGGTGGCGGGCTTTGATGCCGTGTTGTTGCCGACCGCGCCGATCCTGCCGCCAAATGCCGCCCGGTTGATGACCGATGACGCTTATTACGTCACCGAAAACCTGCTGGCGCTGCGCAATACGCGGGTCGGCAATCTGATGGGGCTCTGCGGCCTGACATTGCCCACCGGCGTGCCGGCCACCGGCCTTATGGCGCTTGGGGCTCCGGGGGCCGAGGCGCATCTGCTGCGTATCGGGGCCGCGATAGAGGCCGCTTTGGCCTGAAGGCCACAGGGGACCGGATGAATTGCCGGACCGAAGCGCGTTTTTCTGGACCCGGGCCGCCGCAAGCGGTAACCTGTCTCATAACAGGGCGAAAAACGACCCTGATTTGAGGCAGATATGGCATTTCCACAGCGGTTTTCGGACCTGCCAGAATACGCATTTCCGCGGTTGCGGAGCTTGCTCGATTCCCATGCACCGGGGGGCGAGCCGATTGTCATGACCATCGGTGAGCCGCAACACGCCTTTCCCGAGTGGGTGCCGGGCATCATTGCCGAGAATGCCGCAGGTTTCGGAAAATACCCGCCCAATGACGGCGCGCCCGAATTGCAGGGTGCCATCGCCGGTTGGGTGCAGCGCCGTTATGGCGTGACGATCGACCCGGGCACCCAGATCCTGCCGCTGAATGGCACCCGTGAGGGGTTGTTCAACGCCTGCATCGCGCTCTGCCCTGAGATGAAGAATGGCAAGCAGCCCGTCGTGCTGGTGCCGAACCCGTTCTATCAGGTTTACGCGGTGGCGGCACTTGCGGTGGGGGCCGAGCCCGTCTTTGTGCCCGCGACCGATGCCACCGGCAACCTGCCCGATTATGCCAGCCTGCCCGATGACGTGCTGAACCGGGTCGCGCTGGCCTATATCTGTTCGCCCGCCAACCCGCAGGGCGCGGTGGCCAGTGCGCAATATTGGGCCGAGCTGATCGGGCTGGCCGAGAGATATGATTTTCAGATCTTCGCGGATGAATGTTATTCCGAGATCTACCGCGACACGGCCCCCACCGGCGCGCTTGAGATGGCACAGCAACTGGGCGCGGACCCGGAACGGGTGCTGCTGTTCAATTCGCTCTCGAAACGGTCGAACCTTGCCGGGCTCCGGTCGGGGATTGCTGTTGGTGGGCCGCAAAGCGTGGCCCGGCTGAAACAATTGCGCGCCTATGCCGGGGCCCCGTTGCCGGGCCCGTTGCAGGCGGTTGCGGCCCGCGCCTGGAGCGATGAGGATCATGTCGTCGCCAATCGCGCGCTCTATCAGGAGAAATTCGCCATTGCCGATAGCGTCTTTGCCGGCCTTCAGGGCTACAACCCGCCCGAGGCCGGGTTTTTCCTGTGGCTGCCGGTCGATGATGCAGAAACGGCGGCAATGAAACTATGGCGCGAAACCGGGGTGCGGGTTCTACCCGGCCATTATCTGGCGCGCGAAATCAATGGAACCACCCCCGGCGCGGGTCATATCCGTGTGGCGATGGTGGCAGAAAAAAACGATATGGC
Source organism: Alterinioella sp. (assembly GCF_058343375.1). NCBI lineage: Bacteria > Pseudomonadati > Pseudomonadota > Alphaproteobacteria > Rhodobacterales > Paracoccaceae > Alterinioella > Alterinioella sp. Next base: position 1,695 of record NZ_JBTUJH010000026.1, on the reverse strand, counting down.
GGCGGGGCTGATCAAGCTGCGCGACTGCCTGTATTGAGGGTGAGGTGACGGCATAATGGCGTATCAGACAAGACAGAGAGACCCGCTGCTGGACAGCAACATGCAGGCCGCACTGGAAAAACGCGGGCGCGAGGGGTTGGGCATTATCCTGATTCTGGCTGGAATTGCTCTGCTGTTGATGCTGCTATCCTATGTGGCCGATGATCCAAGCTGGTGGGCCGCGACCGATGCGGTGCCGGAAAACCTGTTGGGCCGGTTCGGGGCTTCGATGTCGGCAATTCTGATGCTGATCGTTGGCTGGGGGGCCTATTTTCTGGCCTTTGCACTGGTGGTCTGGGGGCTGCGCCTGGCCATCCATATCGGCAGCGAACGGTCCCTGTCGCGCATCATTTTTCTGCCCATCGCCGTGGCGCTGGCCGCGATCTATGCCGCAACGCATCAGCCGCCCGCCAATTGGGGCCAAAGCTATGGCCTGGGCGGGCTTTTTGGCGATACCATTCTGGGCGCGCTGCTGAATGTCATGCCGATGGCCGCCGCGTCCGGCCTGAAAATCCTGGCTGCGGTCAGTTTTCTGGCCCTTCTATGGCTTGGCCTTTTCGTGTTGGGCTTCACCAAGCCCGAGATCCGGGCCAGCATCCGGTTCATGCTGCTTGGTCTCGTGGCCACCATTGGCGGCATCGGTGCCCTGTTCGGTCAGGTTGGCCGTGGTGCGGGCCAGGCCGCGATGGACATGCGCGCGCGGCGTCGGTTGCAGACGGAGGCCCGGGCCACAGCACAGGCCACCGCCGAAGAAGACCCTAATTACGACGATATGGTTGAGCAAGCAGCCGCGCCCGAGTCGCGCCCGCGTATGAGCCTGCTGGAACGGATGCCGCTTTTGCGCCGCGAACCCGCACCTGAACCTGAATTGGTGGAACATGCCGCCACCGCGCCGCGCGATCTGGAGGCTCCGACCGAAGACCGCATCCGCGAAAAGATTGCCGATGTGATCCGGTCCCGGGTTCGCCGCCCGGCCGATGTCGAACAACCGGGTCACGCCGCATCGCCGGTATCGGCTGCCGTTGAGGCGCGCCGCGCCAATCATCTGTCGGCCCGTATTGAAACGCCCCTGACCGCGGGCCTGCGAATGGAACCGCCCCTGACCGCCGCGCATCAGCGTCAGGTTGAGCAACAGGCCTATCGCGCGGCACCCGGTCAAGACGACGCGCCCGAAATTGACGACACGCCAGCGATTGAACCCGAAGCCCCGTCGGCTGAGACCATCCCGCTGCCCTATTCGGAACGCACGCAACAGCATGTGGCGCAATCGGCGCCTGCCATCCCTGTGGCTGAACCCAAACGGGTCGTCCAACATGTCCAGCGCCGCAGCCTGCCGCAATCGCGCAGCGCCCGCGCCGAAGCGCAGCCCAAGCTGCCGCTGGAAGAAAAGCCGGCGGTCGCATACGAACTGCCGCCGCTGTCTCTGCTGATGAATCCAGAGACGATCACCCGCCATCACCTGAGCGATGAGGCGCTGGAGGAAAATGCGCGGATGCTGGAAAACGTGCTGGATGATTACGGCGTGAAGGGCGAGATTGTCTCGGTCCGCCCCGGCCCCGTTGTCACCATGTATGAACTTGAACCGGCCCCCGGCCTGAAGGCCAGCCGCGTCATCGGCCTGGCCGATGATATCGCGCGGTCCATGTCGGCCTTGTC
>NZ_JBTUJH010000025.1:0-5523 GCF_058343375.1 Alterinioella sp. | reverse complement strand
CGTTGCGGCGCGTGAGATCCGCTATGCGGCGCGGCCTGAGTTGCAAAGCCCGAAACTGGCGGAGCTGGCCAGGTTGGACGATGCTGCCTTTCGCGCCATGTTCTCGGGCAATCCGGTCAAGCGCATCGGGCGCAACCGGTTTATCCGAAATGTGCTTTATGCGATTGGCAATAGCGCCGACCCTGCGTTGATCGGCGCGGCGCAGGCGCTGCTGGAGGACCCGGATGAAACTGTGGCGGACGCGGCACGATGGGCGGTGGAAAGGTTGCAATGAAACTGGTGATTTTCGGAATGGGCTATAGCGCGAATGCGCTGGTGCAGGCGATGCAGCCCCTACGGCCCGGCAGCGTGATCGGCACCACCCGCTCAGAGCACAAGGCCAAGGCTCTGGGTGATATCGCGGTGTCCAGCCGCATCTTCCCCGGCAGCGATCTGCGCCCCGATCTGGAACAGGCCACGCATGTTTTGATCACCGCAGGCCCCGAGGATGGTCAGGACCCGGTGCTGAAACATCTGCGCCCGATGATGCAGGCTCTGGCCCGCCGGTTCACCTGGGTCGGATACCTGTCCACTACCGGGGTTTACGGCCATCACGGCGGCGATTGGGTCGATGAAACCGCGCCGCTGAACCCGGTCACCAAACGCGGGCAGGCGCGGGTGGTGACCGAGGGCGAATGGCAGGCGATGGCCCGTGATCATGGGCTGCCGCTGCATATCTTTCGCCTGCCCGGCATCTATGGTCCCGGTCGCGGGCCTTTCACCAAGGTCAGAAACGGCACCGCGCGCCGGATCATCAAGCCGGGGCAGGTGTTTTCGCGCATCCATGTCGATGATATCGCGCAGACCCTGCTGGCCTCGATGGCCGCGCCCAATCCCGGTGCCATCTATAATGTCTGCGATGATGACCCGGCCCCGCCCGAGGATGTGATCGCCTATGCGGCCCGCATCCTGAACCTGCCCCTGCCCCCTGCCATGCCCTTTGATCAGGCCGATCTGACCCCGATGGCGCGCAGTTTCTATGCCGAAAGCAAGAAGGTCAGCAATGCCCGGATCAAGGCAGAGCTTGGCGTGAAACTGAAATACCCGACCTATCGCGCCGGGCTGGATGCAGCCCTGGCCGCCGAACGCGCAGATGGCCGCGATTACTGACCGCTGACACCGGTGCCGGTGACCATGGTCCACCAGATCTTGCCATTGGGTTCCTGAAAATAGGCAATACCCAGATCGCGGGCGGCGGGATCGGTGATCACTTCGCGGGTGTCGGCCAGTTCCATCCAGGCGGCGACGGTCTCCAGCTCTGACTCGTAGGTTTCCGAGATGTTTTCGCCCAGAACACTGCCGGAATACCCGGCCCGCGCGGCGCGCTCGATCGGTGATGATCCGTCCGACCCGAAATGCCAGGGCCGGTTTTGCACCGACATGTCGCGTGAATGGGTGGCCGCCGCCGCATTCAGCGCCGCGTTGAGCTGCAGATCGGGGGCACCCGCGGCCCGGCGCAGGGCGTTCACACTGTCCAGCACGCGAAACTGAATATCACCGATATCATCGGGGTTGATTCGGTAAATCGCGGGCAAAGGGCGCCCATCCGACCCCAGACGCGGCTGCGATACCGTGGAACAGGCCGCCAAAACTGCCATGGCACCGGTCGCCAGAAAAGAACGTCGAAACATGTCGGATACTGCCTGATAGCTGGAGCGTTTCGTTAAACCCTTACAGCCCGACCCGCGCCCGATCAAACATATCCGGCACAGATCTGCCAATTCTGATACATGGCTCGTCGGGCCTAGGGTGTTCAGTGACGGCATCAACCTGTAGAATGCCGATAATGCCAATTTGTTCGACATGACGGGCAACGGCACTCAAGTGTTGCTTTTTTGACGACAAACGGGTGATCTCGCGTGATCGGGGCCGTTCCCGGCATTGCAATCCTAGGATATTGCTGATTAAAACATGTCACGAGGTACAGTCTTGGGTGCCCCACTATGCGTAATACCGCGCGAATTTCAGGGGCGTATCTTGGAGGATACTATGAAAAAACTCGCACTTGCAGCCGCTCTTTCCGTCGCCGCCACCTCCGCATTTGCGGGTGGCTACGCGGTTGAGCCCGTTCTGGAACCCGTTGTCATCGTGGAAGAAACAGGTTCCTCCGCTGGCGGCATCTTGGTTCCGCTCTTGGCCCTGATCCTGATCGCAGCCGCTATCTCAGCCAACTGATCAACGTTCTGGTTATTGAATAGGAAAAGGCGGCCCTCTCGGGGGCCGCCTTTTTCATGTTCCGACACCAGATTCATTCGCCGCTATAACACTTCTCAGAAAACCTGACTCACCTGACGCTGCCTGAAATCCAAGATTTCAACGCGGTCCAAGCGATGCGCCCTGTCCCGGCTATTGCGAGAAGTGCTTTATTCGGGCAACCCCGCCTCTGACGCAATCTGCGCCCGGCTTTTGCGGGCCCGTTCGGTGGCCGATTTGAGCTGCCCGCAGGCGGCCATGATATCTTCACCGCGCGGGGTGCGGATCGGGCTGGCATACCCGGCCTTGTAGATAATATCGGCAAAGCGTTCGATCCGCTCCCAATCCGACCGCACATAGGGCGCGCCGGGCCATTCGTTGAACGGGATCAGGTTTATCTTGGCCGGAATGCCCTTGATCAGTTTGACCAACCGCCGCGCATCGTCGTCGGAATCGTTCACGCCCTTCAGCATCACATATTCAAAGGTAATGCGTTCCGAATTGGACGCTTTCGGATAAGCCCTGAGCGCGTCCAGCAGATCAGCCAATGGCCAGCGTTTGTTGATCGGAACCAGCTTGTCGCGCACCTCATCGGTGGTGGCGTGGAATGAGATTGCCAGCATGCAGCCGATCTCATCTGCCGTGCGCGCAATCTCGGGCACCACGCCCGATGTGCTGAGCGTGATCCGGCGGCGGCTCAGGCTGATCCCTTCATTATCCATCGCGATCTTCATCGCATCGCGGACATTCTCGAAATTATACAGCGGCTCGCCCATGCCCATCAGAACAACATTGCTGAGCAGTCTGGTTTCATTCTTTGGGGCCCGGCCCAGTTCCGGCCATTCGCCCAGATCATCACGCGCCACCATGATCTGGCCGACAATCTCGCCCGCCGTCAGGTTGCGGACCAGTTTCTGCGTGCCGGTATGGCAGAACGAACAGGTCAGCGTGCAGCCCACCTGGCTGGAAACGCAGAGCGTGCCGCGGTCAGCCTCGGGAATATAGACCACCTCAACCTCGTGCCCGCCAGCGATCCGCACCAGATATTTCCGCGTGCCATCCGCAGAAACCGTGCGGGTGACCACCTCTGGCACTGCAATGACAAACCGTTCGGCCAGGTCGGCACGATAGCCCTTTGCAAGGTTCGTCATCACCGAAAAATCGCGCACACCCTTTTCATAGATCCACTGCCAGATCTGCCGCGTCCGCATTTTCGCCTGGCTCTCCGGGGTGCCGGCGGCAATCAGCGCCGCGCGCAATCCTTCGCGCGTCAGCCCCACGATATTGATGGGGCCGTCGGGCAATTTGCGCGGAATGGTCAGGACATCCTGCGTGATCGGGGCGCTGGCGGGCATGAATTGCCTCCTTGAAGGGATGCGGACACATATAGGCATCCGCATCGCAAGGCAAACCCTGTCTAAAGGCGGGTATCAGGCACCGCAGCGGGCCTCGGCATCTTCCACCGCGGCGGTAAAGCCAAGCAGCGAAAAGGTATCAACCGTCTGCGTGCCCCGGCGCGACCGTGCGGTCAGAACCGCCTCGGCACCGCGTTTCATGGCCGTGATGATCCGCTGATCATCCTGTTCCGACGCCGCCCAGGCCATTTCACCCTGCGAGAACAGCTCATAGGTTGAACCGCCGATCTCAAGCGAAACGGTCGATCCATCCGCGAACGGATAGCCACCGGTAAACGAGACCTCGCCCATCCGGTTTTCCGATGGCCAATAGCTGACGAACAGCAAGATATCGGACCGCCGCACCGCGACAACGCGACCCTCGCGGGTGTTCACCGTCTCGCTTGGGGCCGAGACCACCCAGCATTGCGTCGGGTCATCCTCGACGAACACGCTCCAATCCGTCTCTGCATTGACGCGATTCGACGATTCGCCGCTTTCCTGCGCAAATAGCGGCGTCGATAGCATCAGTGCAATAACCGATCCCGCAACAAGTTTCTTCATAGTGATCCAGCCTCCAGCCGTCTCTGCCTCTGCCTCTGGTTGAAACCCATGCCCGTTCATCAGGTCTTGCGCTTGGGCCTCGTCCAATCCTTAACTGCGGTGCAGAGATTTACCTGAAAATCCTCATTTGGAAAAGCCCCGGTAGCGGAAAATCGCCGGATATTCCCGGCAGGAGAGGTCGAATATGGGACAGGCGCAGCCTTTGGTCGAAATCTGGCGCGGGTGCTTTTGCGAAAGCCTGCATCGCGGGCATGCAATTATCTGGGATTCGGGCGGCGATGTCGTGGCCGAATGGGGCGACCCGCAGGCGGTGATCCTGCCGCGATCGGCCTGCAAGATGATCCAGGCGCTGCCCCTGATCGAAAGCGGCGCGGCTGACGCCTTTGGCCTTGGCGACGCCCAACTGGCGCTGTCCTGTGCCTCGCATCAGGGGGCCGCGATCCATACTGATATGGTCACCGAATGGTTGACCGCGTTGCAGCTGGTTCCGGAAACCGCCCTGCGCTGCGGCCCGCAAGAGCCAAATGATCGTGCGGCGCGCGATGGTTTGATTCGCGCCCATGAGCCCCCCTGCCAGATCCATAACAACTGTTCCGGCAAACATTCGGGGTTCCTGACCCTTGCCAGACATCTGGGTGCCGGGCCGGAATATATCGACCTGGATCATCCGGTGCAAAAGGCGGCTCTTGCCGCCTTTGAGGATGTCACGGGTGAAACCAGCCCAGGGTCCGCCATTGACGGCTGTTCGGCCCCCAACCATGCCAGCAGCATCACCGGGCTGGCCCGCGCCATGGCCGCCTTTGCCGCCGCCACCGAATCGGGCGATACCCGCGACAGGGCGATGGCCCGCCTGACCCGTGCCATGGCCGCCCATCCGCATCTTGTGGCCGGCGAGGGCCGGGCCTGCACCGAATTGATGCGCGCGATGGAAGGCCGGGTTGCGGTAAAGACCGGGGCCGAGGGTGTGTATATTGCCATCCTGCCCGAAAGCCGGATGGGCGTGGCCGTGAAGATCGAAGATGGCGGTGCCCGCGCGGCCGAGGCCACCATTTCCCAGATCCTGATCGGCCTCGGCGTGCTGGACCCGAACCACCCTGTTGCGCGGCAATATACGCATGGTCCGATCCGCAACCGCCGCGATGTTGAAACCGGGTATCTGCAGCCGGTGCAGAGCCTTGCTGATTGGCGGCTTTAGAGTCCGATTCAAAATGATCTGATACTTTTCAATCTCTTGCGAGTAGCCTTGTCATGCGCTTGATATGGGCGATGAGGACCCAAGCCTCGGCACTCGCAATGGTTTTCTCCCAGTCCTTTGCCAATCGGCGGCATTTTC
>NZ_JBTUJH010000024.1:0-14995 GCF_058343375.1 Alterinioella sp. | reverse complement strand
CATATCCTGGATCGCATCCACCCCGCCACGCTGGTGGTGAATGATCCGTTCTGGGTTCGCAACTACCCCGAAAAACTGCTGGTTCTGGATTTTCCAGACCTTACCCCGCCGACGACGGTGGCCCGCGATCTGGACACGCTCAAGGCCTTCAAGGCGCGCCATGGCGATATCATCCTGAAGCCGCTCTATGGCAATGGCGGGGCGGGCGTGTTTCGCCTGACGCAGGATGACCGCAACCTCAATTCGCTGCATGAGCTGTTTGCCAGCATCAATCGCGAGCCGCTGATCGCGCAGAAATTCCTGCCCGATGTGGCGGCCGGAGACAAGCGCATCATCCTGATCGATGGTGAGGCTGTCGGCGGCATCAACCGGGTGCCTGCCAAGGGCGAAACGCGGTCGAACATGCATGTCGGCGGGCGGCCCGAGAAAACCACCCTGACTGCGCGCGACCTGGAAATCTGCGCCCGCATCGGCCCGTTGCTGCGCGAAAGGGGCCAGGTTTTCGTGGGCATCGACGTGATCGGCGGCTGGCTGACCGAGATCAACCTGACCTCGCCCACCGGTATTCAGGAGCTTGAGCGCTATGACGGCGTCAATATCGCCGAAATGATCTGGACGGTGATCGAGGCGAAACGGGCCTGAGCCGCCCTCAGTTGCGCGCTGCAATCAGGCGAAAGCTGAGCGCTTCGGCGATATGGGGCATGGCCACGCCGCCCGAGCCTTCCAGATCGGCAATGGTGCGCGCCACCCGCAGGATGCGGTGATAGCCGCGCGCCGACAGGCGGAACTTCTCGGCGGCCTTCAGCAGCATGTCCCGGCCTTCGCTATTTGGCGTCGCCACCTCCTCCAGCAGCGCGCCATCGGCATCGGCATTGACGCGCGCCGTCACGCCGAGCCCGTCAAAACGTGCCGTCTGGACCGCGCGCGCGGCCTTGATCCGGGCCGCAACCGTGGCCGTGTCATCGCCCGAAGGCGGCAGATCGAGATCGGTGAAGCCGACCGGCGGCACTTCCAGCCGCAGGTCGAACCGGTCCATCAGCGGCCCCGAAATGCGGCCCAGATAATCCTCGCCACAGAGCGGGGCCCGCCCGCAAGCCTGATCGGCATCATAGAGATGGCCACAGCGACAGGGATTGGCGGCGGCAATCAGCAGGAACCGGCAGGGATAGGTCACATGCGCATTGGCGCGCGCCACCACGACATCGCCGGTTTCGATCGGTTGGCGCAGGGTTTCCAGCACCGGCCGGGCATATTCGGGAAATTCATCCAGAAACAGCACGCCATTATGGGCCAGGCTGATTTCGCCCGGTTTGGCATTGCGCCCACCGCCGACAATTGCCGCCATCGAGGCGGTGTGATGCGGCGCGCGAAACGGTCTGGCCCGTGAAATTCCGCCCTCGGTCAACAGCCCGGCCAGCGAATGGATCATCGAGGTTTCCAGCGCTTCGGGGGCCGTCAGCGGCGGCATCAATCCCGGCAATCGCGCCGCCAACATGGATTTTCCGGATCCCGGTGACCCGACCATCAGGAAATGGTGGCGCCCGGCAGCAGCTATTTCCAGCGCCCGTTTTGCGCGCTCCTGGCCGCGCACTTCGCGCAGGTCCTTGCTGGACGCTTCGGGGATCACCTCGCCGGGTTCGGCGGGCGGCAGCGGTGCGCGGTCGGTCAGATGGGCGATGATCTCGGCCAGGTTGCGACCGGCATAGACCGGCGTGGCCCCGACCCAGGCGGCTTCCGCGCCGCAGGCGGCAGGGCAAAACAGCGCCCGCCCGTCTTCGCCCGCCGCAAGCGCCGTGGGCAGGGCCCCGATGACGCCGACCAGCGCGCCGTCCAGCGACATTTCGCCCAGGCTCATCGCGGCCTCGACACGCGCGCGCGGGACCACGCCAAGTGCGCCCAGCAACGCCAGCGCGATCGGCAGATCGAAATGCGAGCCGATCTTGGGCAGGTCGGCCGGCGACAGGTTGATCGTCACCCGTTTTGACGGCAGCGCGATGGCCATGGTGCTGAGCGCCGTGCGCACCCGGTCACGCGCCTCGGAAACTGCCTTGTCGGGCAGGCCGACGATGGAAAAGGCGGGCAGGCCGGGGGTGATTGCGCATTGCACCTCGACCCGGCGCGCCTCCAGCCCTTCGAACGCGACGGTTGAGGTGCGGGCAAGGCTTTCGGGGCGCGGAGCATCAAGCATGGTTAACGCCTAGCGCGGCCAGGTTAGCGAAAGGTTAATCGCGGCTCAGGAAAGCGCAAATTCCCGGCGCGGCAGGCCCATGTCATTGCTGGGTTGATCGGGGCCTTCCGCCAGCCCCGCGGCGCGCCATTCCACGAACCGGGGATGCGCCAGGTGGCGGCCGATATAGGCGCGCGCCATGTCGGAGACCGGCAAGCCATAGGTCACGACCCTGGTGGCCAGCGGCGCAAAGAACACATCGGCCAATGAATAGCCCCCACATAGCCACGGCCCGCCATGCGCCGCAAAGGCCCGCGCCCACAATGTCTCGACCCGCGCCAGATCGGCCAGAACCGCCGCGCCGGGCTGAAACCCGGCCCAGCCGGTGCGCAGGTTCATCGGGCAATCATTGCGCAGGGCTGAAAACCCGGAATGCATTTCGGCCATCAGGCTTTGCGCATCGGCGCGGGCCACGGGGTCGGACGGCAACAGGCCACGATCCGGGAAGGCCTCGGTCAGGTGCCAGGCAATGGCGAGGCTGTCGCTCAGAAGCCCGCCCTCGGGTGTTTGCACCAGTGGAACCGTGCGGACCGGCGCGGCGGTGAACGCCGCCAGGTCGCGGGCGAAATCATCGCAATACATGCGGGTCGATGTCACCTCACAGGGGATGTCGAAGGCGGAAAAGGACAGCCAGCCGCGCAACGACCAGCTTGAAGAGGATTTATCGGCGATCAGCAAGCGGTAACTCATGGTGTCATCCAAGCGTGAATGCGCCCCCCTGTCCAATGCAAATGCGTGGCAGCGCCGATCACGGAATATGATTGATCACGCCCACCCGCCAGCCGCCATCATGGATCAGCCGCGTCACCGACAGGTTGCCGATCTCATGCGCCAGCGCGGCATGGGCGGTGCCGCCCGCCGCCCGCTGGATCTGGGTCAGGATCACCCCGCTATGGGCCACCGCGATGATATGGTCGGCCGGGTGGCTGGCATTCACCCGATCGACAAATTCCGCCACCCGCGCCGCGACATCATTCCAGCTTTCGCCGCCCGGGGCCGCGACATCGCCGGGGTCTTCCCAATAGCGGCGGCTCAGATCCGGATGCGTCCGGGCGATGTCGTCAAAGCGTTGCCCGTCCCAATCGCCGAAATCGAATTCCCGGATCCTTGCGTCATGCGGCAGGCGGGCGCGGCCCGGCCCCAGCATATCCGCCGTGGCAACGGAGCGGATCAGGTCGGAGGAGACCAGCAGCGCGGGTTTGGGCAGATGCGCGTCCAGCCGGGAAATCTGCGCGCGATCAGACAGGTCCGCGGGCACGTCGCGCCACCCGACAAAGGCTTTCTCATGCGTCGGTCCGTGGCGCACCCAATGCCAGACGGTCATGGCGCTTCGCCTTTCAGCACCATGGGCAAACCGGCCATCACCACCGCCACAAACTGGGCCTGGCCCGCCAGTTGCTGATTCAGCTCGCCCTGCGCGTCGCGAAATCTGCGCGCCAGTTGATTGTCGGGCACGATGCCCTGACCGGTTTCATTGCTGACCACGACCACCGGGGCCGGGCAGGCGGCCAGCGCTGCGATCAGGGCGGTTGCCTCTTCCTGCCAATCGCGGCCCGCCAGCATCACATTGCTCAGCCAAAGCGTGGCGCAATCCAGCAACACGACCTCGCCCGCGCCGATTTCCGCCAGCGCGCCCGCCAGATCCAGAGGGGCCTCGATCGTGCGCCAGCCATCGCCGGCGCGCGCCGCCTTGTGGGCCGCGATCCTGGCCTGCATTTCCGCGTCGAAGCCTTGCGCCGTGGCGATATAGACCCGGCTGCCGGGCGCGGCGCGCAGCAAGGCCTCGCCATAGGATGATTTGCCGGATGCGGCACCGCCCAGAATCAGGGAAAGCGCGGCAAGGGCCATGGCAGCCTCCATAGTTCCGAAACCCCGGTCCGCCCTGTCGCGGGGAAGCCCGGTCAGATCACATTCAGAAGGGGCTTATGGCATTCGCTTTTCAAGCTGACCAGCCTCTTTGCCGCCGCGCCCCGGATCGCGCGCGCCGCGTTGATGAAGGCACTGGTGCCGAAAGGCACATGCCCCCATTTTGCCGGTGGCTGCGCCGACCAGGGCGTGAGGGTCAGGTTTTCTTCTGCATCTGCGAACGATATACTGCCTGCGGATCGAGCGCGAGCTGTAGCTCTTCGTTCGTTATTTGCCGCCGCTCGACGCTCTTCGTGGGCAAGATCTTCGAACCATCTTTGTTGAAGGGCCGTCCGACCCCGACGTAGTGCGGCTGGAAAGGCGTCTCCTGTGCGGTCCCTATACGAACTTTCATAGTCTTGGTCCCCTTTAGTCCAATCGTTTTCGGTGCTGGTCTGCTGTGCTTGCCCTATCACAATTTCGGTGCCCTTTGGCAAAATACGCGGACCGGTGTTTCCGCGCTGGATCTTCCGGATGCTTTCCTGGAAGAAATCTACGATGGCCTTGGCCTGCCCGATTGTCGACCCCGCGCCCCCCTGTGCCGGGTTCCGCCAGGATCAGGCCGGCAAACCCACGCTTAGGGGGCCATTTCGATTGAGTTCGCGCCGGCAAGCGCTTAACTCTTGGCCAACGTGAGGGGGCAACATGCTGTCGGACAAGCGCATTCTACTGATCATCGGCGGTGGCATCGCGGGTTTCAAATCGCTCGACCTGATCCGGCGACTGCGCGATCAGGGTGCCGCCGTGACCCCGGTGCTGACCCGTGCGGCGGAGGAATTCGTGACGCCGCTATCGGCCTCGGCGCTGGCCGCCGAAAAGGTCTATCGCGATCTCTTTGATCTGACCGATGAGGCCGAGATGGGCCATATCGAGCTGAGCCGCGCCGCCGATCTGGTGCTGGTCGCACCCGCCACCGCCGATCTGATGGCCAAGATGGCGGCGGGGCTGGCCAATGATCTGGCCTCGACGCTGCTGATGGCCACCGACAAACAGGTGCTGATCGCGCCGGCGATGAATGTGCGGATGTGGGAACATGCCGCCACGCAGCGCAATCTGGCCACGCTGCAAGGCGATGGCGTGCTGGTCGTGGGCCCCGATGAGGGCGCGATGGCCTGCGGTGAGTTCGGCCCCGGCCGGATGGCCGAAGTGGGCGCGATTGTCGAGGCCGCGCGGGCCGCGCTGAGCGATGGGCCGCTTGCCGGCAAACATGTTCTGGTCACCTCCGGCCCGACCCATGAGCCGATTGACCCGGTGCGCTATATCGCCAACCGATCCTCGGGCGCGCAAGGGGCGGCGCTGGCAGCAGCACTCCGCGATCTGGGCGCGCGGGTCAGCTTTGTCACCGGCCCGGCAGCCGTGCCGCCGCCTGCCGGGGTCGAGGTCACCCGGGTGCAAACCGCGCGCCAGATGCTGACGGCCACCCAAGGAGCGCTGCCTGCCGATGCCGCCATCTTTGCCGCCGCAGTTGCCGATTGGCATGTCGCCAATGCGACCGACCGCAAGATCAAAAAGGCTGAGGGCGGCGGGTTTGCGGCGCTGGAATTTGCGGAAAATCCCGACATTCTGAAAACCGTGGCGCAAATGGGCGCGGGGCGGCCGGGCCTTGTGGTGGGTTTTGCCGCCGAAACCGATGACGTGACGGCCAACGCCACCGCCAAACGCATCCGCAAGGGCTGTGACTGGATCATCGCCAATGATGTCTCGCCGGAAACCGGCATCATGGGCGGGGCGGAAAACATGGTCAGTATCATTACCGCCGACGGGGTCGAGGATTGGCCGCGTCTGAGCAAGGCGGAAACCGCCCGCAGGCTGGCGCGCCGGATCGCGGATGCGCTTGGCGGTGGTTGATGGGATGCCGGTGTTCGAAGTTGATCAGTGGTGCAGCGTTGGATTTTGAGTATTTTGGCAAAGAAGAAGGAGGGGCGATGCGCCTGAGCGTCAAGGTGGTGCGAGAGGCTTGGGCCGATCCGGAGATCGCGTTGCCATGCTATGCGACGGCGGGCGCTGCGGGGGCTGATCTGCGGGCAAATTTCGCCGTGGCAGAGCGCGGCGCGGGCCTGGTATTGGCCCCGATGGATCGTCGCATCATCCCCACCGGGCTGCGGGTCGAGATCCCTGCCGGGTTCGAGATGCAGATCCGGCCGCGATCCGGGCTGGCGCTGAAACACGGTCTGTCACTGCCCAATACGCCCGGCACGATCGACAGTGATTATCGCGGGCCGTTGGGTGTTTTGCTGATCAATCTGGGGCAGGAGCCTGCACATATCACGCATGGCACCCGCATCGCGCAGGCCGTTATCGCGCCCGTGGTTCAGGCCGAATTTTCGCTGGCTGAGGTTTTGTCTGACACGGATCGGGGCGCGGGCGGCTTTGGTTCCACCGGGGCGGGCTGATGGGGTTGGTTCTGGTCATGGCGGGCGCGATCTGGGGGCTGGGATGGGCCATGAAAGTCCCAACCCGGGTCCGGCTGATCCTGTTGGGGCTGCTGTTTCTGGCGGTGATCGCCATTCAGCTGGTGCTGCCTGACGGGCACCCGTTGCGCGATGCCACCGGTGGATCTGCGGGTTCCTGGCTGATGCTGGCCGGGCTGGCGGCGCTGGTGCTGTTCTATCGTCAGGGGTTGCGGATGTTGCGCGCCCGGGCTGACCAGGCCGAGGCGGCGCGCCAGGCCGAGGTGCCGTCCTCCGCAACCAGCCCGTTTTCAGAAGGAGAGCTGGAGCGCTATGCCCGCCACATCACCCTGCGGGAGATCGGCGGCACCGGTCAGCGCAAACTGAAAGCGGCCAAGGTGCTGGTGGTGGGCGCGGGCGGGCTTGGATCACCGGCGCTGCTCTATCTCGCCGCCGCGGGTGTGGGCAGGATCGGCATCATCGACCATGATGACGTTGATCTCAGCAATCTGCAGCGCCAGATTATCCATACCGACGCGGCGCAAGGCATGGCCAAGGTGTTTTCGGCGCAGGAGCGAATGGAGGCGCTGAACCCGCATATCGATATTCGGCCCTATCACCGCGAACTGACCGCCGAAATAGCGCCGGAGCTGTTCGGTGCGTATGACCTTATCCTCGATGGCACCGACAGTTTCGCCACCCGCGACCTGATCAACCGGGTTGCATATGCCGTGGAAACGCCGGTCGTGTCAGGGGCCATTTCGGCCTGGGAAGGGCAGGTGACCCTGTTCGATCCGGCCCATGGCGCGCCCTGCATGGCCTGCATCTTTCCGCAAGCCCCCGGGCCGGGCCAGGCCGCCACCTGTTCGCAAACCGGCGTCATCGGCGCGTTGCCGGGCATCATCGGGTCGCTGATGGCGGCAGAGGCGATCAAACATATCACCGGAGCGGGCGAGGGGTTGCGGGGTCGGATGCTGATCTTTGACGCGCTTTATGCCGACACCCGGATTATCGCGGTCAAGCGAAACCCCGATTGCGCGGTCTGTGGCGGCTAGAGCCCTCTTGCCCTGCCGCCGCGCTGGCCCTGTCCGCGTTTGGCCCGACCGCCGCCCTCGCACCCGCCACCATGCCTGCCTATCTTGCGAGCCAAAGGAGACATCCATGACCAACCCGCTGCTGCAAGACTGGACCACACCCTTCGGCTTGCCCCCGTTCGAGGCCATCGAGGATGCGCATTTCGCTCCGGCGCTGGAGGCTGCCATCGATCAGTCCCGCGCGGCAATGCTGGCCATCGCCGACAGCCCCGAACCGCCCACATTCGCCAATACGATCGAAGCGCTGGAACGCGCCGATCATCTGCTCGACCGCGTCGCAGGCGTGTTTTTCAACCTTGCCGGTGCCGATGCCAACCCGACCCGCGAGGCGCTGCAGCGCGACATGGCCCCGAAATTGTCGGCGCTGTCCTCCGAGATCACCAATAATCAGGCGCTCTGGGGCCGCATAAGCACGCTTTGGCAGACCCGCGACAGCCTTGGCCTGAGCGATGAACAGGCCCGGGTTCTGATGTTGACACATCGCTCCTTCATCCGCGCCGGGGCCGCCTTGGACGCTGCCGACCGGGACCGCCTGACCGAAATCAAGGCGCGGCTCGCGGTTCTGGGCACCAGTTTCATGCAGAACCTGCTGGCCGAGGAACGCGGCTGGTTCATGGACCTGGCTGAGGCGGATCTGCAAGGCTTGCCCGATTTTGTCATCGACGCTGCCCGGGCCGCAGGCCGCGAAAAGGGCGCGAAAGGCCCGGTGGTAACCCTGTCGCGCTCGCTGATCGTGCCGTTCTTGCAGTTCTCGCCGCGCCGTGATCTGCGCGAAAAGGCGCAAAAGGCCTGGAGTCTGCGCGGGGCCAATGGCGGCGACACCGATAACCGGGCGATTGCGGCCGAAACTCTGGCGCTGAGGCAGGAACGCGCCGCACTTCTGGGCTATGACAGCTTTGCCGCCTACAAGCTGGAAACCGAAATGGCCGCAACTCCCGCCAATGTGCGCGATCTGCTGATGCAGGTCTGGGAACCGGCCCGGGCGCAGGCCGAAACCGATGCCGCCACCCTGACCGCGATGATGCGGGCCGATGGGGTCAACGGCGATCTGGCACCCTGGGATTGGCGCTATTATTCCGAAAAACGCCGCCGCGCCGAACATGATCTCGATGAGGCGGCGCTGAAACCCTATTTTCAGCTCGACCGGATGATCGAGGCCGCTTTCGATTGCGCCCATCGCCTGTTCGGGCTGGAATTTACCCCGCTTGACGCGCCGATGTATCACCCGGATGTCCGCGCCTGGGAGGTAACCCGGAACGGGCGTCACATGGCGGTTTTTCTGGGCGATTACTTCGCCCGCGGATCGAAACGCTCGGGCGCGTGGTGTTCGGCGATGCGCAGCCAGTCAAAGCTGGACGGTGAGATCCGGCCCATCGTGGTCAATGTCTGCAATTTCGCCAAAGGCGATCCGGCGCTGCTCTCCTATGACGACGCCCGCACCCTGTTTCATGAATTTGGCCACGCGCTGCATCAGATGCTGTCGGATGTCACCTATGGCTCGATCTCGGGCACTTCCGTGGCGCGCGATTTCGTGGAATTGCCAAGCCAGTTGTTTGAGCATTGGCTGGACCTGCCGCAGGTGCTGGAAAAACACGCGCTGCATGCTGAAACCGGCCAGCCGATGCCGCCCGATCTGCTCAAACGCCTATTGGCGGCGCAGACCTATGACATGGGGTTTCAGACGGTGGAATATATCGCCTCGGCGCTGGTCGATCTGGATTTCCATGATGGCCCGGCCCCGGCCGACCCGATGGCGGCCCAGGCGCGCACACTGGCCCGCATCAAGATGCCCGCCGCGATCGCCATGCGCCACGCCACACCGCAATTCGCGCATGTCTTTGCCGGCGACGGCTATTCCTCGGGCTATTACAGCTACATGTGGTCCGAGGTGATGGATGCGGATGCGTTTCAGGCCTTTGAGGAAACCGGCGATCCGTTCGATGCGGAAACCGCTAAAAAGCTGGAGACATTCATCCTGTCGGCCGGTGGCAGTCAGGAGGCCGATGCGCTTTACACCGCGTTTCGTGGCCGGATGCCGGGGGTGGAGGCGCTGTTGAAAGGGCGCGGGCTGGCGGCATAGATCTTTGCCCCGGATAGGGCGCTGTCAGTCAAAATCGACGCCGGGCTCGACGCCCCATATCGTGTCGTCACGGACCCATCCGCTGCGGCCACCGACCTCCAGCAGGCACCAGCTATCGGCGCATTCCTCGACAAAGGCGACAACGCCCAATTCGGCCTGTGCGCGCACCGGTGCCTCGGGGTCGGGGCGGGCGCGCAATTCCAGCATGTCAACCTCCACAATGGCCGTGCGCACGCCCGACAGCATCGCATAATGCATCCAGCCGCCGGCCCCGTCGCGGTCGACCACCCGGCGCCAATGGCCATATTCGGCGACGATCTGAATCGGCATGTTGCGGCGCTGAAACACCCAGTCGATGCGGTGGCTGCGCGACGGCCCGCGCCGGGCAAAGGCCTCGGCCGCCTTGATCGACACAAAGCGGGGAATGGGAAGCCCGGTCACCGGGCCGATATCGGAATCCTCGGCCGATGGGTTCGGCCGCTGCGCCGGCGTGCCCCCCGCGCCGCCGGCACCCAGAGAAAGGGCCAAAGCCAGAACGACGCCCGTCCAGATGCGTTTCATGGTCAAACTTGCCTGCTCGTTGGGCCCGATTATTAGGGGCCTCATGGGTGTTTTTTTCGCTGTTTGCGCGCTCTGCCTTGCGCGCCCAACCTGGATAAGAGAATGTCATGGAAAGGCTTGCAAAGCCAGTAAGGGGATATGTGCCATGCCAGGTCAGAAGCTGAGTGTTGTCGTAACGCGACGGTTGCCCGAAGCCGTCGAAACACGGATGTCGGAACTGTTTGATGTCGAATTGCGCGACGTCGATACCCAGATGAGCCGCGAGGACCTGGTGGCGGCCATGCGTCGGACCGATATTCTGGTGCCCTGCGTGACCGATACAATCGACGCCGGGCTGCTTGGGCAGGCGGGTGAAAAACTGAAACTGATCGCCAATTATGGCGCGGGGGTTGATCATATCGACGTGCACACGGCGCGTCAGCGCGGCATTCTGGTCTCCAATACGCCCGGCGTGGTGACCGAAGATACCGCCGATATGACCCTGGCGCTGATCCTGGCCGTGACCCGCCGTATCCCCGAAGGTCTGGCCACCATGCAGGCCGGCAAATGGAAAGGCTGGGCGCCGACGGCCTTCATGGGCGGGCGCATCGGCGGCAAGCGGCTTGGAATACTGGGTATGGGCCGGATCGGGCAGGCGGTGGCGCGCCGCGCCGCCGTGTTCGGCATGCAGGTCCATTACCACAACCGCCGCCGTCTGCATGAGGATATCGAGGCCGAACTGGAAGCGACCTATTGGGAGAGTCTCGACCAGATGATTGCGCGGGTCGATATCTTGTCGATCAACTGCCCGCACACGCCTTCGACCTTCCATCTGATGAATGCGCGGCGGCTGAAACTGATGAAACCCTCCGCCGTCATCGTGAACACTTCGCGCGGGGAGGTGATCGACGAAAACGCGCTGACGCGGATGCTGCGCACAGGTGGGATTTCCGGTGCGGGTCTGGATGTGTTCGAACATGGCAAGGATGTGAACCCGCGCCTGCGCGAGCTGAGCAATGTGGTGCTGCTGCCGCATATGGGGTCTGCCACGGTGGAAGGAAGGGTCGAGATGGGTGAGAAAGTTCTGATCAATATCAAGACCTTCGCAGATGGTCACCGGCCGCCCGATCTGGTCGTGCCGAGCATGTTGTGAGCCGCCCGGGAGATACCGAAAGGTCGGAGTCTGCGCGACAGGCCGCTTCAGTGGAGGAGGTCTCACGCCCCTTGTTGCGCCCGGAACGTGGTGGCGGGGGCGGCGGGCGCGACGGTGGCAAAGGTGGGGGGCGCGGCGGGGCAGGGCGCGCGTTACCGGCCAAACGGTCTGCGCTATGGGCCTTGCTGTTCGTCTTGGCCGGACCCCTGGCGCTTATCATTGGACTGCTGGAACTGTCGGGGAACGGTGGATTGAACCCTGCGTTGCCACCCGCCGTTGCGGCAGCAGAGGAAATCGCGTTGGTCACTGCCGGGGTGTATGTGTCCTTGCGCGCGATCAATGCGGTGCTGTCAACAGTGCAGGAAGCGGAGATCGGCGCCTCCATCGGAGTGCAGGTATCGTTGCAACCGTGGAAAGTGCTGGAGCCGGTGGACGACACGGTGGAACGGGTGGCGACCGTGGTGTTCGCCGTCGCTGCGGGCGCGGCGTTGGCGGTTGTCGGGCTGGAGCCGGTGGCGGCAATCGGGCTGGTTGTGCTGGGCATCGGCCTGTTCGGCTTTGGGGCCGCGCGGCTTGCGGGCCATGGCTCGGGTGCAGCGGCAAGCCTGCGGGCCGTGCGATTGGGCGCGGCGTTGGGGCTGGTGTTGCCATTGGTGTTTGCGGGTGGTGTGTGGCTGGGCGAGCGCGCAACCGCGCCGCAATGGGACGCGGCAATGGCGCGGCTGGAGGCGGTCACCGCTGAGGCGCAGGTGCTGATCGGCGGTGGTGGGGAAGAGGTGCTGGCGGGTGCGGGGGATGAGCCCACGGGGGTGTTGTCGGGTTTCCGGGCGACTGTGAGTGGGGTGGTGGACGGTGTGAGTGGGGTGTGGGACGGTATCGTCAACACGCGGGACGTGGCGCAGAACTATATCGCGGCGGCCTCTGTGTTCACCGCGCAGGCGGATGCGCTGTTTGGTGCCACGTTGACGATTATCGGGATATTTGTGCTGCGCACGTTGGTGTTGCCTTTGGTGTTGCTGTGGTCGGTGATGGCGGTGTTGCGCAAATCCGTGGGGTAGATGGTGTGGCCGCCAGGGCGGAGGAGCACGTGATTTGCGGGACGTGTGACCGTGGGGTTTCCGCAACAATCCCGGCCTGCATGGTCGGGAATTGTTGCGCCGGATCATGTTGTGCCCCCCACTCGATATCCCTGCCGGAGCGCTGCTGGTCTTGAGGTGAAACTCCGGCATTCCCCGGTGCCATTCCAGCGCAGGCAGCCAGAAGATCCAGGGTGCCCATCGGTTTGGGAAACAGCTGTGACGCCTGCCAGAAGTGGGGACGGGCGGTCCAGCGTCGGTTTTGAGTGCAATCGCGTCGGGTGCGCCATGGGCGTGGGATGAGTTTGGGCCGTAAACCATGGGTCAAGGATCAGCCCTCAAGCCGGAGCGTCGCGCCCATGAAGACCAATGTGAAAGCCCTTGTTATTGGCGGCGGTGCCGTCGGAACCTCGATTGCCTATCATCTGGCCCGCGCCGGTTGGGACGATGTGATGCTGCTGGAACGCGACGAGCTGACCTCCGGCTCGACCTGGCACGCGGCGGGGCTGTTGCCGCTTTTCAACATGTCCTTTGCCGCCACCCATATCCACCAGTATTCGGTCGAGTTCTACAAACAGCTGGAGGCGGAAACCGGTCTGAATGCGGGCTTTGCCGTGGTCGGAAACCTGCGCATGGCGCAAACGCAGGCGCGGATGGATGAATATATGCTCTACGCCTCGACCGCCGAAACTTGCGGCGTGCCCTATCAGTGGCTGACGCCCGATGAGATCAAGGCCCGCTGGCCGCTGATCGAAACATCGGATCTGAAGGGCGCAATCTATCACCAGACCGATGGCTATATTAACCCCGCTGACATGACCCAGGCGATGGCCAAGGGGGCCCGCCAGCGCGGCGTGATGATCGAGCGTAAATGGCAGGCAGATGCCTTTCACTGGACCGGGACCGCCTGGGAGGTCACCTGCACGAAGATGGTGGAGAAGGGTGGCAATCTGGTGGCGTCGGATGAACAGGTCGTGATCACCGCCGAACATGTCGTCACCGCCTCGGGCAACCACGCGCAGCGGACCGCAAAAATGCTCGGCATCAAGATCCCGGCGATTCCGGTCGAGCATCAGTTCATCGTTCTGGACAAGGATCCCGAACTGCTGAAATACCGGGCCGCGGGCGGGGCCGAGCACCCGGTTGTCCGCGACGCCGATGCGCAATCTTACGTGCGCGAGGAACGCGGCGGCTGGATCCTGGGGGTCTATGAAAAGGGGGCCCCGGCCTGTTTTGAATTCGGCGTGCCCGATAGCTTCCGCGCCGATCTCTTTCCGCTCGATCTGGAGCGCATCGAAGAGCAATATATGGCGATGATTCACCGGGTGCCGTCTTGCGGGCAAAGCGGGTTGAAGGATGATTTCAACGGCCCGATCTGCTACACCCCTGATGGCAACCCGTTGCTCGGCCCGGCACCGGGCCTGCGCAATATGTGGCTGGCCGAAGGGTTCAGCTTTGGCATCACGGCCGCAGGCGGCACCGGCTATTACCTGGCCCAGATGATGGTCGATGGCGAGGCCGAGATCGACATGGCCTCGCTTGACCCCAAACGCTATTCGCAGAGCTGGATGACCACCGAATTTGCCGCCCGCAAGAACGAGGAATGCTACGACCACGTCTATGTCCTGCATCACCCCGATGAAGAACGCCCGGCCTGCCGCCCGTTGCGCACGTCCCCGGCCTATGACCGGCAGGCCGCACGCGGGGCGCAGTTCGGCTGGGTCAATGGCTGGGAACGCCCGAATTATTTCGGACCGCGCGATGCGCCCGATAATTTCGACCATGACGCGCGGTCCTTTCGCCGGGGCGGCTGGTGGCAATATGCGGTCGAGGAGGCCAAGGCGATCCGCGAAGGGGTCGGGCTGATCGACGCCACTGCCTTTTCCAAACATGTGGTCAAGGGCCCCGGCGCGACGGAGTTCCTGGACTGGTTCACCTGCAACACACTGCCGAAAGTGGGTCGCATCAACCTGACCTATGCCTTGACCGCGCATGGCACGACGCGCACCGAATATACCATCCTGCGCAATGGCGAGGATGACTATTACCTCGTGTCCGCCGGGGCCTGGGCCGAATATGATTCCGATTTTCTGCGCAAGGCGGCCGCCGACAAGGCGGGCGAATTCGGCTATATCGAGATCCAGGATGTCACGACCGCGTGGGGTGTTTTCGCCATCGCAGGCCCGAAATCCCGCGATGTTCTGAAAGATGTCATCAAGGATGCCGACCCGGAAACCGCCCTCTCGAACAAGCGGTTTCCCTGGTTGACCGCGCGCAGGATCGAACTTGGCATGTGCCCGGTCAACGCCATCCGGGTGGCCTATACCGGCGAATTGGGCTGGGAACTGCACCACCCGATCGAGATGCAGACCTATCTCTTTGACCTGCTGGAAAAAGCTGGCGAGAAACACGGGCTGAAGCTGGTCGGGGCGCGGGCGCAAAACTGGCTGCGGCAGGAAAAATCCTATCGCGCCTTCGGCACCGAACTTGGCCGCGACGCGACGCCGCTGGAGGCCGATCTGACGCGGTT
>NZ_JBTUJH010000023.1:0-70272 GCF_058343375.1 Alterinioella sp. | reverse complement strand
TTCGCCCGAAATCGGCGCCATGGTGTTTGAACGCTTCGTGAGCGAGGCCCGCGACGAGCCGCCCGATATCGATGTTGATTTTGAACATGAGCGGCGCGAGGAGGTGATCCAGCATATCTATCAACGCTATGGCCGCCACCGCGCCGGGCTCTGCGCCACGGTGATCCATTATCGCGGCAAGCGTGCGGTGCGCGAGGTTGGCCGCGCCATGGGCCTTAGCGAGGATATGCTGGGGGCGCTTTCTTCCCAGATCTGGGGCTGGGGCGGCAGCCGCGATTTACAGGAAACACGGCTGCGCGAGCTGGGGCTGGACCCTTGCGAACCCCGCCTGGCCCAGACCATGGCGCTGATCAATGAGATCCAGGGCTTTCCCCGCCATCTCAGCCAGCATGTCGGCGGCTTCATCATCACCGAAGGGCGGCTGGACGAGCTGGTGCCGATCGAGAATGCCGCGATGGCAGAGCGCACTGTCATCTGCTGGGACAAGGATGATATCGACGCTTTGGGCATCCTCAAGGTCGATGTGCTGGCGCTTGGCATGCTGACCTGCATCCGCAAGGCCTTTGACCTGATCGCGGCGCATCACCAGACCGATTATTCGCTGGCCACCCTGCCGCCCGAAGACCCGGCCGTCTACGATATGCTGTGCAAGGCCGACAGCCTTGGCGTGTTTCAGGTCGAAAGCCGGGCGCAGATGAATTTCCTGCCCCGGATGCGGCCGCGCTGTTTCTATGATCTGGTGATTCAGGTTGCCATCATCCGGCCCGGCCCGATTCAGGGCGATATGGTGCATCCGTTCATCCGGCGGCGAAATGGCGAGGAGGAGGTAAGTTTCCCTTCCGACGATCTGGGTGCGGTTCTGGGCAAGACGCTTGGCGTGCCGCTGTTTCAGGAACAGGCGATGCAGATCGCCATCATCGGGGCCGGGTTCACCCCCGATCAGGCCGACCGCCTGCGCCGCTCGCTGGCGACCTTCAAGAAACATGGCAATGTCAGCGAATTTCGGGCGCTGTTCATGAAGGGGATGCAGGCCAGGGGTTATGACAGCGAATTCTCCGATCGCTGTTTTTCCCAGATCGAGGGGTTTGGCTCCTATGGCTTCCCCGAAAGCCACGCCGCCAGTTTTGCGCTGCTGGTCTATGCCTCGGCCTGGATCAAATGCCACCATCCCGGCATCTTCGCCTGCGCGCTGCTGAATGCGCAGCCGATGGGGTTTTATGCCCCGGCTCAGATCCTGCGCGATGCCCGTGAACATGGCGTGGCGGTGCGGCCCGTGGATATCAACGCCTCCTACTGGGACAATGTGATGGAGCCCGATGGCAAGGGCGGGCTGGCGCTGCGGCTGGGGTTCCGGCAGATCAAATCGCTGCGCGAGGAGGATGCAAGCTGGCTGGTGGCGGCGCGTGGCAATGGCTACCGCAGGGTGGAAGATGTCTGGCGGCGCGCCGGCCTGAGCGCACGCGCCCTGACGATATTGGCCGAAGCAGACGTGTTCGCCGGGCTGAACATGAGCCGCCGCGCCGCACTTTGGGCGGCCAAGGCGCTGATCCCCGCCGAGCCGCTGCCGCTGTTTTCCGGCGATATCGATGGCGAGGCGATTTTCGAGCCGACCGTGATGTTGCCCGAAATGAGCGAAGGCGAACAGGTGGTGGAGGATTACGTGGCGATGCGGCTGACCCTGCGGACGCACCCGGTGGCGCTGATCCGGCATCTGTTGAGCCCGGGGGTGGACCTGAAAAGGCTTGGCAGGGCGGCCCGCGCCTTGCAAGGATCCGCGCAGCACAGCGAAAGGACCGCGTCATGAAGATCAACCACCTTTACGCCGATGAACACGGCGAAAGCCATTGGCGCGATGTGGAGATCATGTTGCAGGAACGCAGCTTTGCCCCGCCGGCGCAGGATATCCATGTCTCGGAGGTGACGCCCGCCACCGGGGTGGTGTTTCTGACGCTCAGACCCGGATGGGATGAGCCAGCCCACCCGACGCCGCTGTCGCAAACCCTGTTCTGCCTTGCCGGGGCCGTGCGGGTCACCGCCAGCGATGGCGAAGCCCGGCAGATCGGGGCGGGCGATATCTGGCGGATGGATGACACCCACGGCAAAGGCCACCACACCGCCGTGATCAGCGACGAGAATTTCGAGGCGGCGGTGGTGCAGTTTTCTTGAGGCAATGATGGACGACTCATCGCGCCTTGCGGCGCTCTTCGTCAGAAGGCGAGGAGCGCCCGGACAGGGGGCCGAGGAGCCTGTTTCAGCTCAAATCCCATACGTCCCCCGCTCACGCCCGACATCTTTCATCACGCGCACCAGCTCGAAACTGATGCCCGGTTCCGACAGGGCGTGGCCTGCGGCGCGGACCATGTGCAGCCGGCCCGACCGCCAGCCCCGCGACAGATCATAGGCCGATCGGGGCGGGCAGATCATGTCATAGCGGCCTTGCACGATGATGCCGGGGATATGGGCGATGCGGGGCAGGTCGCGCAGGATCTGGCCTTCCTCAAGGAACCCCTTATGGGTAAAATAATGGTTTTCCAGCCGGGCAAAGGCGCGGGCGTAATCGGATGGGGCCTCGCCTGCCAAGCCGTCGCTTTCGATCGAGGCCAGCGCATTTTCCCATGCGGCCCAAGACCGGGCAAACCGGGTTTCCTGCATCAGATCGCCGGAAAACAGCCGCCGGTTATAGGCCGCGATCAGGTCGCCGTGTTCTTCTGCCGGCACCAGGCCCTTGAACCGGGCCCATTGTTCGGGCCAGAAATGCCCGGCCCCACCGCCATAGAACCAGTCCAGTTCGCGCTGCATCGCCAGGAACACGCCGCGCAGCGCCAGATAGGCCACCGCATCGGGGTGGGTCTGGGCATAGATCAGCGCCAGCGTGGCCCCCCAAGAACCGCCGAACACGGCCCAACGGTCGATCTCCAGCGCCGCCCGGATCCGTTCGATATCGGCGACCAGATGCCAGGTTGTGTTGTCCTGAATGGCGGCGTGCGGCCGCGACCGGCCACAGCCGCGCTGATCAAACAGGATCACCCGCCACAGCGAAGGGTCGAAATAGCGCCGCATCGCCGGGCTGCAGCCGCCGCCCGGGCCGCCATGCAAAATCACCACCGGCGCGCCATCCGGGTTGCCGCATTGTTCGACATAGACCTGATGCCCGTCGCCGACATCCAGCATCCGCTGATCGAACGGGTCAATCGGCGGAAACAGATAGCTGCCTGCGCGCTTTTGGCCTGAGAACTTGTCCATCATAAAACCTATATTGAGCCTTGCCGCGGGCGGCCCATGCCCGTCACAGTGCCAAGACGCCGGGAGAATGTCCATGAACAGCGCAATCAATACCGTCGACGATGCCGAGATCGCCAAGTTCGAGGCGATGGCGGCAGATTGGTGGGATCCGAAGGGCAAGTTTGCCCCGCTGCACATGATGAACCCGGTGCGGCTGGATTATATCACGGCGCAGATTGCCGCCGAATACGGGCGCGATCTGCGCGGGCCGGCCGCGTTTGACGGGCTGCGCATCCTTGATATCGGCTGCGGTGGCGGGCTGTTGTCGGAACCGATGGCGCGCCTTGGCGCAACTGTGGTGGGGGCCGATGCCGCCGAAGGCAACATTCCGGTGGCCCGCATCCATGCCGAGACCTCCGGGCTCGATATTGATTACCGCCACACCACGGCAGAGGCACTGGCCGAGATGGGCGAGCAGTTTGATGCCGTGTTGAACATGGAAGTGGTCGAACATGTGGCCGATCCGCAGGCCTATCTGACCGCCTGCCGCCAGCTATTGAAACCCGGCGGGCTGATGATCGCCTCGACCATCAACCGCAATCCGAAAAGTTTTGCCATGGCCATAATCGGCGCGGAATATGTCATGCGCTGGCTGCCCAAAGGCACGCATGACTGGCAGAAATTCATCACGCCCGAGGAACTGTTTGCCTTGCTTGAGGGGGCCGGGCTGGACCCGGTGGACCGCAAGGGGTTCGTCTTCAACCCCGTCAGCTGGCGCTGGTCGATCTCGGACCGGGATCTGAGCGTGAATTACGTGACTGCAAGCATCAAGCGCTAAACGTCATCCACGGCCTCAAGTTCACGCCGCAATTCCCGGATGATCGGCAGGGCAGAGCGCACCCTGTCAGTGCCGATCTCACGCACCACACGCGACAGGATCGGGGCAATGGTTTGCAGCGCCGTGTCGCGGGCGGACCGGCCCGAGGGGCTGATGGCGACGAATTTGCGCCGGGCATCATCCCAATCCGGGCGGATATGGACATGGCCGGCAAGCTCCAGCTTGGCCAGCGTGTTGGTCATCGCCCCGCGCGTGACATGAAACACCCGCGCCAATTGCGCCGGGCTGCGTTCCTCGCTGCTGCGCGCCAGATGGTTCAGCACCGAAAAATGGCTCAGCTCCATGCCTTTGGGCAGGGCCTTGCTCAGCCGGGCGCGAGCCAGTTGATCGGCCATGAACATTTCGGAGAAAAGCGCGATCGCCAATGGATCTTCGGGATTAGTCATGGGCCAGACCATAGGGCCGATCATGGCAAAGGGAAGGGACACGCCGTCGCGCCTGTTCGACCTCGGCCAGATCGATATCGACACTATGCAGCCCCGGCTCGGTGCCGGCATCCAGCATGACCTCGCCCCAGGGGGTCACAACCAGGCTGTGGCCATGGGTCTGGCGCGATTTCCCGGTGCTGGCGGCATGCGTGCCGGTTTGCGCCGGTGCGATGATGAAACAGCCGGTCTCGATGGCGCGGGCGCGCAGCAGGCTTTGCCAATGGGCCGCCCCCGTAACCGGCGAAAACGCCGATGGAACGGTGATGATCTGCGCCCCCGCCTGCGCCAGATCGCGGAAAAGCCCGGCAAAGCGCAGATCATAGCAGATGGTCAGGCCAAAGCGCCCGAGCGGCGTTTTGATCGTGACGGCGCGGTCACCGGGGCGGTAGCCGTCCGATTCGCGGTAGGTTTCCGCGGGCGTCACCTCGACATCGAACATATGGATCTTGTCATACCATCCGGCTATCTCGCCGGTATCGGAGATCAGGAAAGACCGGTTGGCAAAGCGCCCATCCGCATCGCCGGTTTTCAGCGCCAGCGAGCCGATCAGCAGCCAGATGCCCTGATCGCGCGCGGCACGGCGCAAGCCCGCAAGGGTCGGGTCATCGGCCTGCATATGCAACACGGAATGTTGATGGCTGCGGCTGACCGACAGGCAATTTGTCACCTCGGGCGTCAGCAGAATATCGGCCCCGCCCGCACGCGCATTGACCAGGGCGGCGCGGACGGTTTCCAGGTTCTCCTCGGGAATATCCGACGAGGTCATCTGTAAGAGTGCGGCGCGCATGTCAGCCTTGCAGCAGCGGATCCAGTTTGCCGGCGCGGTCAAGCGCGGCCATATCGTCATAGCCGCCAATATGGGTTTCGCCCACGAAAATCTGCGGCACCGTGCTGCGCCCCCGCGACCGTGACAGCATTTCCTGACGCCGATCGGGCGCGCGCGCCACGTCATGTTCGACGAAACTGACGCCCTTATCGGTCAACAGGCGTTTGGCTGCGTGGCAATATCCACAAAGCGGTGACGTATAAATTTCGACGCTACGCATTTTCAATGTCCCGGACTGGTCTGCTCCGAGCCTCAATTAAGCATCCTTGGCCACGCGCGCCAGTGAAATCACGTGAACGTTTTCTGCGCCGGCATCAAAGGCGGCGGCGGCGGCGGCGGCGAATGTCGCGCCCGAGGTCATCACGTCATCAACCAGCAACACATCGCGCCCGGCCAGAATATGGCCGCGTTTGGGGTGCGGCAGAATGGCGTCACGCAGATTGGCAAACCGTTCGTCACGGGCCAACCCGTCCTGCGACCCGGTTGACCGGACGCGCTGCAATGCGTCAGGCGCGAGGAAGCTTTGCGTCTGATTGGCCAGCGCCTGCGCCAGCAGCGCCGATTGGTTGAACCGCCGCCGAAACAACCGCCACCAATGCAGCGGAATTGGCACGATGACGGTATTATCGGTGATCAGGGGGGCGGCGGCGCGCGCCATCCAGGCCCCGGCTGCGCGCGCAATCTCGGCCCGGTCGCCATGTTTGAGCGCCAGAACCAGTTTGCGACCATTGCCGGCATAGACCAGCACCGCGCGGCCCTTGGCCCAGGGCCGGGCGATCACCATGCAGTCATCGCAGCGCAGACCTTCCTCGGGCGAGGCACCGGGCAGGGGCGTGCCGCAAATGTCACAGGCCGCGCCGGTAATGAAGGGCGTTTCACCCCAACAGGCGGCGCAAAGCCCGAAATCGGTATCGACACCAGCCCCGCAACTGATGCATTCGGGCGGAAACACCGCATGAACAGCCGTTTGCAATTTCATTCCAGCCCCCTAGGTTGCAGCCCGATGCAACATGACATGCCCCCCCCTGCCGACCGGCCCGATCTGGTGGACCAGATTGCCCTTACCCATGCCCGCGCCCGCGCGCGGCTGGACAGGGCGGGGTTTCTGCATGACGAGGCGCGCCTTGAACTTCAGGAAAGACTGCTCGACGTTAACAGATCGTTTACAAATCCGGCTGTGGTAACGCCTTTTGCGCAATACTGGTCTGATTTTCTACCCCATGCCACGATTGTGACCGACAGCCCGGTGCTGGATCTGGCCCCGGCGGCGCATGATCTGGTGATCCATGCCATGGGCCTGCACTGGGCCGAAGACCCGGTCGGCCAGTTGGTGCAATGTCGCCGCGCCTTGCGGCCTGACGGGGTGCTGATGGTGGCGCTTTTGGGCGGCAATACCTTGCAGGAATTGCGCCAGGCTCTGGCCGAGGCCGAAACGCAGGTGATGGGCGGGCTGTCGCCGCGGGTGGCCCCGATGGCCGAAATCCGCGATCTGGGCGGGCTGTTGGCGCGCGCCGGGCTGTCGCTGCCGGTGGCCGATCGGCTGCCGCGCCAGGTGAGCTATGCCAGCCTTTACCATCTGATCCGCGACCTGCGCGACATGGGCGAAACCAATGCGCTGGCCGCACGCCACCGGGCCACGCCGCCACGCGCGTTTTTCCCCCGCGCGGCGCAAATCTATGGCCGCAACCATGGCACGCCGGAGGGCCGCATCACCGCCACGTTCGAACTGGTCTTTCTGACCGCCTGGGCGCCGCATGACAGCCAGCAAAAACCGCTGCGCCCGGGATCGGCCGCCGCGCGTCTGGCCGAGGCCCTCAACACCACCGAATATGACGAAACCGCCCAGGCCCTGCCGCCCGCGATGAAGGATGATTGAATGCCCGATACCCTGCCCCACGCCCCCGCCGATCATCCGCCCGTCCGCTTTGGCAAGATCGGTATCCTGCTGGCCAATCTGGGCACGCCAGACGGCTATGATTATTGGCCGATGCGGCGCTACTTGAACGAATTTCTGTCGGACAGGCGGGTGATCGACTATCCGAAATGGAAATGGCAGCCCCTGTTGCAGCTGATCATCCTGAGCAAGCGGCCCTTTACCTCGGGCGCGGCCTATAAATCGATCTGGAACCATGACAAGGGCGAAAGCCCGTTGATGACGATCACCCGCGACCAGACGGAAAAACTGGCCGCCGTAATGCAGGCCCGCCACGGTGACCGCGTGATGGTCGATTTCTGCATGCGCTATGGCAATCCATCGACAAAATCCAAAGTCCGCGCGCTGGTCGAGGCCGGCTGTGACCGGATCCTGTTCGCGCCGCTTTACCCGCAATATGCCGGCGCAACCTCGGCCACCGCCAATGATGCGTTCTTTCGCGCCTTGATGGACGAGGTCTGGCAGCCCGCCGCGCGCACCCTGCCCGCCTATTACGACCACCCGGCCTATATCACCGCGCTGGCGGGCTCGGTCGAGCGCGCCTATGCGGGCATGGCGACGCAGCCCGATCTGCTGGTCGCCTCCTATCACGGCATGCCGGAACGCTATCTGATGCAGGGCGATCCCTATCATTGCCAATGTCAGAAAGTGACCCGGCTGCTGCGCGAGCGGCTGGGATGGGACGCAGGACAGATCACCACGACATTTCAGTCAAAATTCGGGCCCGAGGAATGGCTGAAACCCTACACGGTCGAGGAAGTGGCGCGGCTGGCCAAGGCCGGAAAGAAGCGCATCGCCATCATCGCGCCGGCTTTTTCCGCCGATTGCATCGAAACGCTGGAGGAGATCAACGAGGAGATTCGCGACGCCTTCATCGCCGCCGGAGGGGAGGCCTTCAGCTATATTCCCTGCCTCAACGATGACGGTGCCCATATCGCCGCGCTGGCGCAGGTGATTGACGAAAATCTGGCTGGATGGATCTAGGGTCGTGCCGTCAGGCAGCGACCGGTTCGCCCTGAAACA
Source organism: Alterinioella sp. (assembly GCF_058343375.1). Taxonomy (NCBI): domain Bacteria; kingdom Pseudomonadati; phylum Pseudomonadota; class Alphaproteobacteria; order Rhodobacterales; family Paracoccaceae; genus Alterinioella; species Alterinioella sp. The sequence goes on along the minus strand of NZ_JBTUJH010000023.1, from coordinate 61,942 downwards.
GCTTTTGGCCGACGCGCACCACGATATGCCCGTTATCCAACGTTTTCACGAAAGTGCCCTGAACGGACACGCATGAACCTAAAAGGATTGTCCTGAGCATCTAGAAGTCCCCCGAATTCTGTCGCTTGCTAATCTTCTAGTCGGGTTTTTCGGGAAATGTCAAATATTTGATAATCGCCGCGCATTTACGCGGCGAAAGTTACAGCCAGTCGCGCAGGATCGGAATCAGGGGCAGATCGGCGGGCGGCATCGGGTAATCGCGCATTTGGTTGGGCCGCACCCAGGCCAGCCGCTGGCCTTCCTGTGCGGTGACGATGCCGTTCCATTTTCGGCAGGCAAAAAGCGGCATCAGCAGGTGGAAATCATCATAGGTATGGCTGGCGAAGGTCAGCGGTGCCAGGCAGCTGCCCCATGTCTCGATGCCAAGTTCCTCATGCAATTCCCGGATCAGGGCCGCCTCGGGGGTTTCGCCGGGCTCAACCTTGCCGCCGGGAAATTCCCACAGACCGGCCATGGATTTGCCGGCGGGGCGTTCCGCCAGCAGCACCCGGCCGTCCGCATCAATCAGCGCGACGGCGGAAACCAGCACGGTTTTCACGACCGGTAATCCGCATTTATGGTGATGTATTGATGCGTCAGATCACAGGTCCAGACCGTGGCCTGACCGGTGGCCAGCCCCATATCGACCGCGATCAAAAGCTCAGGATTGCGCATATAGGCGGCCCCGGCCGCTTCGGTATAACTGTCTGCAACCCAACCATTTTCGGCCACCAGAATATCGCCAAAGCGGATTGTCAGCCGATCCCTGTCTGCCGCGGCCCCGGATTTTCCCACTGCCATGACAATGCGGCCCCAGTTCGGGTCTTGCCCGGCGATGGCGGTTTTCACCAGCGGCGAATTGGCAATGGCGCGGGCGACCTTGTCGGCATCCGAATCACTTTCCGCCCCGGTGACCCGTATTTCGACCAGTTTTGTGGCCCCTTCGCCGTCGCGCACGATCTGCAGCGCCAGATCTTGCAGAACGCCCTGCAATACGGCTGCAAAGGCGCGGCCTGTATCGCTGCCGGCGGAGGTGATCGGCGCATTCCCGGCGCGCCCGGTGGCCGCCACCATGACGCTGTCAGAGGTGGAGGTATCGCTATCGACCGTCACCGCGTTGAAACTGGTCTGGACGCCTGCGGCCAACATATCCTGCAGCACCGGCTGCGCGATGGCGGCGTCGGTGAAGATGTAGGACAACATTGTTGCCATATCGGGCGCGATCATGCCCGACCCCTTGGCGATCCCGCCGATTCGCACCCGGTGGCCATCCAGTTCAAGCTCGGCCCAGGCCCCTTTGGCGAATGTGTCGGTGGTCAGGATGGCGCGCGCGGCAGCTTCCCAACGATCCGGCGCAAGGCCGGCGCGCAGATCGGCCAGCGCATCGGTGATTTTCTGCGGTGGCAGCGGTTCTCCGATCACCCCGGTCGAGGCCGAAAAGACGTGACCCGGCGGCAGGCCCATCAGGCTGGCCAGCGCGCCGGTAATGCCCTCGACCGTCGCCTGCCCGGCATGGCCGGTAAAGGCATTGGCATTGCCCGCATTCACGATAATGGCAAAGCCCGCCTCGGGCACTGACGGCAAGGCGGCCAGCTTGGCCTCGCAATCCAGCACCGGGGCCGATCTGGTCGAGGACCGCGTGAACACGCCCGCGACCACCGATCCGGGGGCCAGTTCGGCCAGCATGACATCGTCACGCCCTTGATATTTCACGCCCGCCGACACCGCCGACAGGCGCAGCCCGGCAATGGCAGGAATGGCGGGAAAGCCGGATCTTGGGGCCAGCGGCGATACCGCAGGCCCGGTTTTCTGCACGGGGGTCTTCGCACGCGCGATTTTCAGCTTTTTCTTCAGCTTTTTGACGCGCGTTTTCAGGCGGGCGTTTTCAGCGCTCAATGCATCATCGGCCTGTGCCATCTTCGCCCCCGGAGCTTTCGCAATCAGTTTTCCAGCAGATCGGTGCGACGAATCATCGCCGCATCAAAATCCATTTCCGGGCGGTCGATCACGGCGCCATCGGTCAGTTCCTCGATATAGGCATCGACACGGGCAAGGCGCACGGATTCGGTCAGTTCAGCGCGCACATCGTCAAGCGCGGGGGCGGCTTGCAGACGGGTTTCATTCAACATTATGACATGCCAGCCAAACTGGGTCAGAACCGGGGCAGAAATCTCGCCCACTTCCAGTGCGAACACGGCCTGCTCGAAATCCGGCACCATCATGCCGGCACCGAACCAGCCAAGCTGGCCGCCATTGGGGCCGGATGGGCCGGTAGAGCTTTCCTGCGCCAGTTCAGCGAAATCAGCGCCGCCTTCCAACGCGTCGATCAGCGCCAGCGCCTCATCCTCGGTTTCCACCAGAATATGCGAGGCGTTATATTCGGTCGCGGCCTCGACCGCGCCGAACTGTGCCTCATATGCGGCCTGCACCGCGTCATCAGATACGTCTGCATTGCCGACGGCATCCAGCGCCAGGGCGGCCAGCAGGGCGCGACGTTCGTTTTCCAGAGCCAACAGCATCGAGGTGGTCATGTCATCTTCTGCCACACTGGCCACAACCGCCTGCTCAACCAGCTGGTCCAGAATGCCCTCAAGCAGCACTTCGTCTGGCAGGGCCCGATACTGTTCGGGCAGTTGCGACTGCGCCACGATGATATGGCCAAGCGTGATCTCGGTGCCATTGACGGTGGCCAGAACCGTGCTGGCCTCCTGTGCCGAGACGGGCGAGATCACGAGCGTGGCAAGCGCCACACCGGCAAGAAAATTTCTGGTCATTTGAGGGGGTCCTATGTTGGATAGGCCGGGACTTCGCCCTTGGCCGCGTTGACACATTTCCGGCAGCCCCTTATGTCCCTGACGGGTTTTGCTTTGGGCTTGGCCTTACTTGGGGTCGTTTTAGACCGCTGCAAGCGGCCAAACAACCCGATGCCAACAGGAATGGTCCTACGCGCCCGTATTTTGGACGCAATTTTGCGGAAGGCGAAAAAAAATATGCTTGGGCTCGGAACACTCGCAAAAAAGGTCTTTGGCACCCCAAATGACCGCAAGATCAAAGCGGCCGGTCCGATCGTCGATCAGATCAACGCCCTGGAGCCGGAGTTTGAAAAACTGTCGGATACCGAGATTGTCGCCAAGACCGCCGATCTGCGCCTGCGGGCGAAAAATGGCGAGGCCCTGGATGATCTTTTGCCCGAGGCCTTTGCCAATTGCCGCGAGGCCGCGCGCCGCGCCCTGGGCCTGCGCGCCTTTGATGTGCAGCTGTTGGGCGGGATTTTCATGCATCAGGGCAATATTGCCGAGATGAAGACCGGCGAAGGCAAAACCCTGGTCGCCACCTTCCCGGCCTATCTGAACGCATTGTCCGGCAAGGGCGTGCATGTGGTGACGGTGAACGATTACCTGGCCAAGCGTGACGCCGAATGGATGGGCAAGGTCTATACCGCTTTGGGTCTGTCGACCGGCGTCGTCTACCCGCGCCAGCCCGAGGCCGAGAAACGCGACGCCTATGCCGCCGATGTCACCTATGCCACCAATAACGAGCTTGGATTTGACTATCTGCGCGACAATATGCGCAGCTCGCTGAAGGAAATGGCGCAGCGCGGTCACAATTTCGCGATCGTCGATGAGGTCGACAGTATCCTGATTGATGAGGCGCGCACGCCGCTGATCATTTCGGGCCCCGCCGATGACCGCTCGGACCTTTATATTTCGATGAACGAAGTCATCCCGCATGTGCAGGACGAGCATTTCACCCATGACGAGAAAACCCGCGCGGTGACCTTCACCGACGAGGGCAACGAGTTCATGGAACAAAAATTGCTGGAGGTCGGCATTCTGCCCGAAGGTCAGAGCCTTTATGATCCCGAATCGACCACAATCGTGCACCACGCCACCAATGCCCTGCGGGCGCATAAGGTGTTTCACCGCGACAAGGATTACATCGTGCGCGACGGCGAGGTCGTGCTGATCGACGAATTTACCGGCCGGATGATGGCCGGCCGTCGCCTGTCGGACGGGTTGCATCAGGCCATCGAAGCCAAGGAAGATGTAAAGATCCAACCCGAAAACGTGACGCTGGCCAGTGTCACGTTTCAAAATTATTTCCGGCTCTATGACACGCTGTCGGGCATGACCGGCACCGCCGCCACCGAGGCCGAGGAATTTGCCTCGATCTACAATCTTGGCGTGGTCGAGATTCCGACCAACCAACCCGTCGCACGCATCGACGAGGATGACCGCGTCTATCGCACCGGGACCGAAAAATTCGCCGCCATCGTGGAACAGATCCGCGAAGCCCACGCAAAGGGCCAGCCGATTCTGGTCGGCACCACCTCGATCGAGAAATCCGAGATGCTCAGCCGCCTGCTGACCGAGGCCAAGCTGCCGCATAACGTGCTGAACGCGCGCCAGCACGAAAAAGAAGCCCAGATCATCGCCGATGCCGGCAAATTGGGGGCCGTGACCATCGCCACCAACATGGCCGGGCGCGGCACCGACATCAAACTGGGCGGCAATGTCGAGTTCAAGATCATGGAGGCCATCGCCGCCGATCCCGATGCCGAACCCGATGAAATACGCGCCCGGATCGAAGCGGCGCATGAGGCCGATGAAGCGGCTGTGAAGGCTGCGGGCGGGCTTTTTGTTCTGGCCACCGAACGCCATGAAAGCCGCCGCATCGACAACCAGCTGCGCGGCCGGTCAGGCCGTCAGGGCGACCCCGGACGTTCCAGCTTTTTCCTGTCCCTCGAAGATGACCTGATGCGCATTTTCGGCTCTGAGCGGCTGGACAAGATGCTGTCGACCCTGGGCATGGAGGAAGGCGAGGCGATTGTTCACCCCTGGGTCAACAAATCGCTGGAACGCGCGCAGGCCAAGGTCGAGGGCCGCAACTTCGATATCCGTAAACAGCTGCTGAAATTTGACGATGTGATGAATGACCAGCGCAAGGCAATCTTTGGCCAGCGGCTGGAAATCATGGCCGCCGAAGATATCAACGATGTGGCGCAGGATATGCGCCATCAGGTGATAGATGACCTGATCGAACAATACATGCCGCCGAAATCCTATGCCGATCAGTGGGATACCGACGGGCTGACCGAAGCGGTCAAACAGGCGCTGGCGCTGGATCTGCCGATTGGCGATTGGTCCGACGAAGAAGGTGTCGATGACGAGGAAATCCGCGAACGCATCGTGAAGGCCTCGGATGAATTCATGGCCAAGAAGGCGGTGGATTTCGGGCCGGAAAACATGCGCCAGATCGAAAAGCAGGTTTTGTTGCAGACCATCGACGCAAAATGGCGCGAACATCTGGTGACGCTGGAACATCTGCGGTCGGTGGTGGGCTTTCGCGGCTATGCGCAGCGTGATCCGCTGAACGAATACAAGACCGAGAGCTTTCAGCTGTTTGAGGCAATGCTGGACGGGTTGCGCGCCGATGTGACCGAAAAGCTCAGCCGTATCCAACCGATGTCGCCCGAACAGCAGGCCGAGATGATCCGCCAGATACAGGAGCGTCAGGCCGCCCTGCAGGCCGCTGCCAACCCTGCAGCCAAACCCGAGGCGCAGGCAGATGGTTTTGATGAAAAGGATCGCACAACCTGGGGCAATCCCGGTCGCAACGATCCCTGCCCCTGCGGCTCGGGAAAGAAGTTCAAGCATTGCCACGGCCGCCTGACCTGAACACCCGTTTTCTTGAACGTTCCAACAGTGATGGGAAAATCGTTGACCGATCTTGATGCGTTGTTTGACGAACTGTTCCCGATCTGTCGGTCGATAACCGGCCCTGGCATCCGATCAAGTTTTGATATTCTCAAGCGGTATCTGCCGCTTGAAATCACCGAGGTTCCGACCGGCACCAAAGTGTTTGATTGGACGGTGCCGCCGGAATGGAGCCTGAAGCGCGCAACCCTCACCGGTCCGGACGGGGCGTTGATTCTGGATACCGACGTCTCGAACCTGCATGTCCTGAACTTCTCAATCCCATTCGAGGGCGAGGTCGAACTTGATGCATTGCAGGCCCATCTGCATTCGATCCCCGAACTGAACGATGCCGTGCCCTATGTCACCAGCTACTACCAGCGCCGTTGGGGCCTGTGCCTGTCGCATCGCCAACGCCTGAGCCTGGAACCGGGTGTCTACAAAGTGTCCATCGACACTGAAATCCGCGATGGCAGCCTGGCTTACGCACAGTGCGAATTGCCCGGTGAGACCGATGAGGTTGTCCTGATCGCCAGTTATCTCTGCCACCCCAGCCTGGCAAATAACGAATTGTCCGGTCCGCTCGGGTTGGTTCGGGTCTTTGAGCTTCTCAAATCCATGCCGTCGCGGCGCTACACATACAGGTTTCTGTTGGTCCCCGAGACCATCGGTTCGATTTCGTTCCTTGCGACCGAGGGCAAGGAATTGGACGATCGGATTGTCGGGGGGGTCGTCTTGACCTGCCTGGGCGGTCCGAGCACGACCGTATCGTTCAAGCTGTCCCGCCAGGACTGGACGGAATCGCCGTCGAAAATGGATGCTCTTGCACGCGAAGTTGCGGCGCTGGATCATGACACCTATCAGGTGCGGCCCTTCACGCCTGCCAGCGGCTCGGATGAACGCCAGTTCTGTTCGCCCGGCGTGAACTGGCCCGTTCTGCAAGCCGCCCGAACGATCTATGGCGAGTATAACGCGTATCACACCAGCCTGGACAACAAGGCCCTGATGACGATCGACGCGATTGAACGCTCGGCATTGGCGGTGTTCCGGTTCCTGCAATTGCACGAGGTCTGCGACCTGTTCCCCGCCTCGATCATCGAAGGCGGTGAGCCGCAGCTTGGCAAGCGCGACCTCTATCCGACGATGAATGGTCCGATGTCGAACACGATGTCGAACGATTCGACAAAAGACGGCCGTTATCTTCTGGATCTGCTGTTGAACATGCTGTCCCTGGCGGATGGCCAAAGAACGATTGTCGACATCGCCCGCAAGATCGATGTGCCTTTGATGGACCTGCTGCCGATTTTGCAAACGCTTGTCGAAAAAGAAATTGTGAGCCTGAAAGCGGGTGCCGGATCATGCGCATCACCCTGATTGCCGGGCGGCAGCCAGGCCTGATATCCGTGATCTGAGGCCAATGCCCTGATCGGCGCGGGCATTTCCCCCGGATTTCCCTATAAGCTCCGTATTGTTGCCCCAATTGGAGGCGATTGTTTTCGGCAACGAGAACCCGGAGACAGACATGCGCATTACCCCCAAAGCAGCGATTGCCCTCAGCCTGGGCCTTGGCGTGATCGGCAGTGCCGCGCTTTACGGGCAGGCCAATGGCACGGGTTTGCGCGGTGATATGGCCCCGCAGCCGGTGACTGCCACGCCGGAAATTATGCCGGTCCCTGTCGCCATGAATGTCGGTCCCTCCACTGCCGTGACAGCGCCCGCCGAGGTCGCGCTGATCTTGCCATCTGATGGCCCGAACACGCCGCCGCTGTCCAATCCCGGTGCCGCCCTTCCGGAACGTCTGGCGCAAGCGGACGCCGCGCAGCCCGTCATGACCGATCAACCGCTCAGCCCCTTTGGCCTGCCCTGCGGGTTGACGGTGACGGCCGAAGCTTTGCCTGCGGCCACTGTCGCGCTTGATATCATGGAGCCTTGCCAGCCCAATGCCCGCGTCGTGGTGGAACATTCGGGCCTGAACCTGACCGGCCGGACCGATGCGATGGGTATTCTGACGATGGATATCCCCGCCTTCGAAAGCCCGGCCTTCTTTACCGTGCGCATGCCCGATGGGGCGACGGCCTCGGCCCTGTCCAGCCTGCCTGATATCACCGGCTATACCCGTGTCGGGGTGCAATGGCAGGAAGACCGCGCGCTGGAACTGCACGCCATGGAGTTCGGGGCCAGCTATGGCGATCCCGGCCATATCTGGCGCGACAATCCCGGCTTTGCCACACGGGCCGAAAATGGCGAAGGCGGCTTCATGACCTATCTGGGCAGCGCGGCGGTGGACAACCCGATGCTGGCCGAGATCTACACCTTTCCGCGCGATACGCTGAACACTGACGGCACCGTGCGCCTGACCATCGAGGCCGAGGTGACACCGGCAAATTGCGGTCAGGACACTGTGGCCCGAACCCTGGAATCCGATGGCGACGGCGATGTCGCGATCATCGAATTGACCTTCACCGTGCCGGGTTGCGACGCTGTGGGTGAATTTCTGGTGTTGCAAAATCTGTTGCAGGACCTGAGAGTCGCCGCCAACTGAGACCTAACCGGCGCACGATTTTCATGCCCTTTTTTGCCCGGGCGGCTGTCATGGCCGCCCTGATGTTCTTGATCTCCGGCCTTGGTGCCGCTGCGCAGGATGTTTCCCTGCGCAGCCATGATGGCAGCGTGGAACTGGCCGGATCGCTGATCGGGTTTGACGGCGAATATTATCGCATCGACACCATCTATGGCCCGCTGACTGTCAGCGCCGAAGGCGTGACCTGCCGGGGGCCCGGTTGCCCTGATCTGGAAAATTTCGTGGCCGAGATCCGGTTTGCCGGGGCGGTGGCCATCACCGAACAACTGTTTCCGGCCCTGATCGAACGCTTTGCCGCCAGCCGCGATTTTACCCTGCGCCGTCAGGTGCTGGATGCCAACAGGTCGGTCTTTTCGCTGATCCGCGCCGATGCCGGCATTGCGGCGCGGTTTTACGTGACCGCCACCAGCACCGATGCCGGGTTGGCCGCGCTTTTGGCGCGTGAGGCCGATATTGCGCTGGCCACCCGCCAGCCCGACCCGGTGGAGGCCGCCGCCGCGCGCGCCGCTGATCAGGGTGACATTTCAATGGTGGCGCGCAGCCGCATCATGGGGCTGGATGCTTTGGTGCCGCTGGTGGCGGCGGGCAACCCGATTGATGCCTTGTCGCTGGAAGATCTGGCGCGGCTCTTTGCCGGAGAGATTGCCAATTGGCAGGATCTTGGCGGGCCGGATGCGCCGATTGCGCTGCATCTGATGGATGCCGCCACTGGCCAGGCGCAGGATGTCGAGGCCCGGGTGCTGGCCCCGTTTGATCTGACCCCGCTGGCCAGCATCACCCGCCACGCCAGCACCGCCGATCTGGCCGATGCGGTGGCCCAGGATCCGTATGCCATTGGCATTGGCAGCTTTTCCGAGATCGGCAATGCCCGGCTGGTGCCTTTGCGGGGTCTTTGCGGGTTTCGCCAACCGGCCACCATCGCCAGTATAAAATCCGAAGATTACCCCCTGACCGCGCCGATGTTTGTCTATTTGCCCCTGCGTCGGATGCCGCAGCTTGGCCGTGATTTTCTGGCGTTTTTTGACAGTCAGGAGGCCGACCGCGTGATCCGTCGGCTTGGATTTGTCAATCAGGCTATCACCGCGCAACCCCTTGGGGCGCAGGGTGATCGGCTGGCCAATGCGGTGATGGCGGCAGGGGATGAGATCGATCTGGGCGATCTGCAGGCCATGATCACCGCCATGACGGGGGCCGAGCGGCTGTCGCCCACCTTCCGGTTCGGCGATGGCACCTCGGAACTGGACGCCTATTCGCTCAGCGCCGTTGCCCGTCTGGCGCGCGCCATTGAGCGCGGGGCCTATGATGGGCGCGAGCTGGTTTTCGCGGGCTTTTCCGATGGTCAGGGCGGGGCGGATGCCAATCTGCGGCTGGCGCGGGGCCGGGCCGAGACGGTGCGGCTGGCCATCATCGCGGCGGCATCGGGCGGCGATCTCAACCGCGTCCGCCTGCGGGTCGAGGCCTTTGGCGAGGCGCTGCCGATGGCCTGCGATGATACCGCTACGGGCCGGGCCGTGAACCGGCGGGTCGAGGTCTGGCTGCGATAGGGATGGCCTGCCCCTACAGATACCCCTCGCTGCGAAAACTGATCTGGGATGCCTTGCCGATGATCAGGTGATCATGGATCACGATGCCCAAGACCTCGGCGGCGTCACGGATGGCGTAGGTCATGGTAATATCGGACTCGGACGGGGTCGGGTCGCCGGAGGGGTGGTTATGGACCAGGATCATCGCCGAGGCGTTCAGTTCCAGGGCGCGTTTCACAACCTCGCGCGGATAGACCGGCACGTGATCGACCGTGCCGCGTTGCTGTTCCTCATCGGCGATCAGCACATTCTTGCGATCCAGATACAGAACCCGGAACTGTTCGATATCCTGATGCGCCATGGCGGTCTGGCAATATTCCAGCAAGCTGTCCCAGGATGACAGAAGCGGCTTCTTGAGGATCCGCGCGCGCGCCATGCGGTGGCCGACCGCCTGCATCAATTTCAGTTCGAACACCACGGCATCGCCGACACCCTGCACATCCTTCAGCCGGGGCGGCGGGGCGGCAATGACATGGTTGAGATCGCCGAACGCCTTCAGCAGCCGCTTGGCCAGCGGTTTGGTATCGCCGCGGCGGATGGCGCGAAACAGGATCATCTCCAGCAATTCGTAATCCGGCACCGCCTCTGCGCCGCCTTGGGTAAAGCGCTGACGCAGGCGCAGGCGATGGTTCTTGCGGTGATCCTCTGCCAGATCGGCACCGGGGCCGGGCCGCGGCGTTCGGGCGGTGACAACAGCGCTGTCGCCCAGATCAAACCCCGGCTGTGGCGCTTCGCAGAATCGGTCAAGGAAACGGGTCATGCCCGCAACCATGCCGCAAGATTGGTTAACGATAGGTTAGGGCCTTGATCCTATGGGGTGACCTCAGCGATAGACCCAGGAATTCAGCACCCGCCCGGTCAGCGATGCGGCCAGCGTTTCACCGTCAACCACCGGCACCAGCGTCGCGTTGATGTTGGATATGGTAAAATAGCTTTCCGGCCCATCGGGGTTCAGCATCATCGTCAGCCGCACCACCATCGGGCCAACCGCCGGGTCACCATAGGTGCCTATCAGATGCACACCCACGACATCACCGAAATTGATCTGCTCGATGGCCAGAATCCGCGGCTCGTCAAACCCTTCCACGGCTTGCGGAAAGACCTGTTCCTGCAACAGGCGCGCGGAAATCTGGATCCGGGTCGTGGTGGGGTCTTCGGCATCTTCTGCCATCGGGATGCTGGCGGTTACAACCTGGATATTCTCCAGAAACTGGCGCGGTTCGGTATCGGTGGCAAAGGTGAATTTCACGAATGCTCCGCCATCGGGCGCGCCATCGGCAATCAGCACCACACCGTCACGGTTGGGCACCGATACCGAAAACGGCACCGGCACGTCGATGCCGAAACGTTCGGTATAGGTTTCGTCGAAATCGAAAGCCTGTCCCACATAGAGGCCTTCAAACTCGAAAAGATTGAAGGTGATCTGCCCCGAAGCGCTTTGCGCCAGCGCCGCGCCCGCCATGCCGACAAGCATCGCGCCTGCGGCCAGAATGGTTTTGAATGTCACAATAGTTCTCCTGTCAAATTCAGGCCCACCCTAGGTCGGGGCGCGCCCCGCCGTCAAATCAGTTGGCATAGGTGGGGTGGAACCTGTTCCCGGGCGACAGGGTGAAAATCTCATACCCGTCCGCGGTCACGCCGATGGAATGTTCAAATTGCGCCGAAAGGCTCTTGTCGCGGGTCACGGCGGTCCAGTCATCGGCCAGAACCTTGGTTTCGGCGCGGCCCAGATTGACCATCGGCTCGATGGTGAAAAACATGCCTTCCTCCAATACCGGCCCGCTGCCGGGGCGCCCGTAATGCAGCACATTGGGCGGCGCGTGAAACACCTGGCCCAGACCATGGCCGCAGAAATCACGCACCACCGACATGCGGTTGCCCTCGACGAAAGACTGTATCGCATGGCCGATATCGCCAAAGGTCTTGCCGGGCCGGACCGCCTCGATGCCCTTGAACAGCGCATCATGCGTGACCTGCACCAGCCGATCCGCCTTGCGCGGCATCCGCCCGGCCACAAACATCCGTGAGGTGTCGCCGAACCAGCCATCGACAATCACCGTGACGTCGATATTCAGGATATCGCCATCCTTCAGCACCTTGGTGCCGGGAATGCCGTGACAGACCACGTGATTGACGCTGATACAGCTGGCATGCTGATAGCCCTTGTATCCGATGGTCGCCGAAATGGCCCCTGCATCCGCCACCATCGCCTCGATCGCGGCATCTATCGCGGCTGTTGTGGCCCCCGGCACGACATGGCTGATGATGTCATCAAGAATGCGGGCAGCCAATGCGCCCGCTACGCGCATCCCGGCGAAATCCTCAGGATTGTGAATGCGGATGCCGTCGCGGGTCAGCCGGCCTTTGAAATCGTCCAATGGGTCTCTCCACCTCGGGTGTCAGAGCCTAGATAGGCCAAGGGCGCGCGGGATTCCAGTGATGGAAATCACCCAGTCTTGCCATCTGGCCCTGCGCCGCGCGGCGCGATAGGCTTGGCCCGACTGACAAGGGGCACGCATATGGCAAATCCAACCGCGGCAATGCTGGTCATCGGCGACGAGATCCTTTCCGGCCGCACCCGCGACACCAATACCACCCATCTGGCGCAGCAACTGACCTCGCATGGCATCGACCTGGCCGAGGCGCGCGTGGTGCCCGACAAGATGGAGGCCATCATCGACGCGGTGCGCAGTTTGAGCGCCGCCTATGACCATGTCTTCACCTCGGGCGGGATCGGCCCGACCCATGATGACATCACCGCCGATGCCATCGCCGCGGCCTTTGATGTGGATCTGGAGGTGCGCGAGGATGCCCGGGCCCTGATGCAGGCGCATTACGACCGCTCCGGGATGGAGTTGAACCCCGCCCGCCTGCGCATGGCGCGCATCCCCATTGATGCCACCCTGATCGACAACCCGGTTTCGACCGCGCCGGGGTTCACGCTGCGAAACGTGCATGTGATGGCAGGCGTGCCGGCGGTGTTTCAGGCCATGGTCGCGAATGTCATTCCGACATTGACCGGCGGCGCGCAGATCCTGTCGCAAAGCCTGCGGGTGCTGCGCGGTGAGGGCGATATCGCCGGGCCGCTGGCCGAGGTGGCGGCGGCGCATCCCGAGGTCTCGGTCGGATCCTACCCGTTCACGCGCGATGGCGTGTTCGGATCGAACATCGTGGTGCGCAGCAGCGATGGGGCCGCGGTGGACGCTGTCATCACCAAACTTGCGCGCCTGTTTCACGTCCGGCAATGATCCTGACCGAAGCCGCCCTGTTTGACGCGCTCGAGGCCACCTGGCCCGCTGCGGCCTGTCACCGCAAAGGCCCCTGGCTGCTGCGGGAGGGGCGCGGCGGCGGCAAGCGGGTTTCGTCGGTCAGCGCCGCAGACGCGGCCTGGAGCGTGGATGACATTGCCATGGCCGAACGCGCCTGCGCCGATCTGGGCCAGGTGCCGCTGTTTCAACTGCGCCGAGGGCAGATGGAACTGGACGCCGCGCTGGATGCACGCGGGTATCAGGTGGTCGATCCGGTCGATCTGCTGGCCGCCCCGGTATCAGACCTGACCGGCGATCTGGACCGGCTCGATACCCTGCCATCCTGGCCGCCGCTGGCGGTGCAGGCCGAGATCTGGGCCGGTGGCGGTATCGGCCCGGCGCGTCTGGCGGTGATGGGCCGCGCCGCCGGCCCGAAAACCGCGCTTTTGGGGCGCCATGACGATCATCCGGTGGCGACGGCGTTCATTGCCTGTCACGGGGACATCGCCATATTGCACGCGCTGGAAGTGCTGCCCGCTGCCCGCAGGCAGGGCATCGCCCGCATCATGATGTGCGGCGCGGCCAATTGGGCGGCGCGTCAGGGTGCGCAAGATCTTGCCGTTCTGGTTGTCAAATCCAACCAACCGGCGCAAAACCTGTATAAGTCTCTGGGAATGGCCCCTGTGGGACACTATTTCTACAGATTAAAAGAGGCTGAGCTGACATGAAACCAGACCAGAACGCCACCGCGCTGGACCTGCCGCCGATGGACCCGCTGCCCGAGGGCACGCAGAAATATTTTGACATCTGCGCCGAGAAACTCGGCCTGATCCCAAATGTGCTGGCAGCCTATGCGTTCGAACCCGACAAGCTGAACGCGTTTGCCGGGCTTTATAATGATCTGATGCTGGATGACAGCGGCCTGAGCAAACTGGAGCGCGAGATGATCGCGGTCGCGGTTTCCTCGGTCAATCGCTGCTTTTACTGCCTGGTGGCGCATGGGCAGGCGGTGCGGCAATTATCCGGCGATCCCGCATTGGGCGAGGCTTTGGTGATGAATTACCGCGTCGCAAATCTGGATGCCCGCCAGCGCGCCATGCTGGATTTCGCGGTGCAGATGACAGAGGCCAGCTACCGGATCGAGGAAGGTGACCGGCAAGCCCTGCGCGATGTCGGGTTTTCCGATCGCGATATCTGGGACATTGCCGCCGTTGCGTCATTCTTCAACATGACCAACCGCATGGCCTCGGCTGTCGATATGCGCCCGAACCCGGATTACCACGGCCAGAACCGGTGATCCGCGCCGCCATCATATCCCTGTTTGCGCTGGCCCCGCCCGCCGCCGCGCTGGAACTGACCCTGCCCGGCGATGCCACGCTGGCCCTGTCTGAAAACGAGAGCGCCACCAGCTACAGCCTGCCGGTATCGCCCTGGTTGGGCACCGGTGCCGAAATGCTGGTGGTCGAGGGCGCGCTGTCGCGCTCTGTCTGGCAGGTGGCGGATTACATCGGCAATGCCACACAGCTGATGACATCGCTGCGAACGCAGCTGGAGGCGGCGGGCTATGCGGCCGTGTTTGCCTGTGACGCGACGCTTTGCGGCGGCTTCGATTTCCGCTTTGCCATGGATGTGGCACCCGAACCTGTCATGCATGTCGATCTGGGTGATTTTTCCTATCTGGTGGCGCGGGCCGAGATCGGCGAGGACAGCGATTATATCGCGCTGGTGACGTCGCGCGGCGGCAGCCGGGGCTTTGTCCATATGGTGCGCATCAGCCCGGCCGATATGGCCCCTGTCGATGTGGCGGTCTCCACCCGGTCCCCCGATGGCGACCAGATCGTTGATCTGCACGAGAGCCTGGACACCATCGGCACCGCCACGCTTGCCGATCTGCAATTTCCGACCGGCTCCTCGACCCTGTCGGACCGCGATTACCCGTCGCTGACATCGCTTGCCGCCTATCTGGCCGAACATCCGGATGCCCGCGTGATTCTGGTGGGTCATACCGACGCCGAAGGCTCGCTGGCCGGCAATATCGCGCTGAGCCGGTCGCGGGCGGCCGCGGTGCTGGATTATCTGGTCGACCGGATGGCGGTCGCGCCTGAGCAAATGGCGGCCGAGGGCGTCGGATACCTGGCCCCGCGTGCCAATAATTCCAGCATCGAGGGCCGCCAGCAGAACCGCCGGGTCGAAGTGGTGATCACGTCAATCCCCTAGCCGCTGAAAAAAAGAGCGCCGTTCATGATGCAATGATCACGATCGGCGCTCTGAGGTGCCCCGCGACGGACATGCGCGGGGGGGGCATGAAATAACGAATTTTCAGAAGCTCACCACTCATCCGGCCCTTTGTTGCGGAACTTTTCGACCAGGAAGTCGATGAAGGCGCGAACCTTGGGCTGCGTGTAGCGGCCCGGCGGATAGACGGCATAGATGCCCTGCGTTTCAACCGGCAGATCGGGGATGGCATCCTCGAGCAGGCCGTCGCGCAGATAATCGGCATATAGAAAGGCCGGCAGATAGGCGATGCCGAGCCCACCCACGGCGGCATTCAGCAGCGACTGGCCGTCATTCACGGTCAGCGACCCGGCGGTGCGGACCTGGCGTTTTTCACCCGACGGTGCGGTTATTTTCCACACATTGCCCGCCGCCTGATTGGAATAATGCAGCAATTTGTGATCATTCAGATCGTCGATTTTCAGCGGTCGGCCAAACTGCCGGAAATAATCCGGGCTTGCGATCATGCGTTTGGTGGTCTCGGTCAGCTTTCGGGCGCGCAATGAACTGTCTTCCAGCTCGCCGACCCGGATGGCCATGTCGAAACCCTCGCTGATCAACTCGACATAGCGGTTGTTCAGCACCATATTGACGGTGATGTCGGGATAGGAGTTCAGGAAACCGCCCAATATTGGCGACAGGTGATTGACACCAAAATCGGTCGCCACGGATAGCCGCAACATGCCCGATGGGGCCGATTGCATCGCCGTGACCAGCGCGTCGGCTTCGCCGGCATCATTCAGCACCCGGCGGGCGCGGTCATAATAGGCCAACCCGATCTCGGTCGGGCTGACGCGGCGTGTGGTGCGGTTCAGCAGGCGCGCGCCAAGGCGCGTTTCCAGGCTCGATACATGTTTTGACACTGCTGATTTCGAGATGCCCATTTTCCTGGCCGCGTCGGTGAATCCCCCCTGGTCCACAACCGTGGCGAAGGCTTCCATTTCCGTAAGACGGTCCATTGGTTCACCTGCTAATCTGATACTTTCTGACTACAGGTATCGTTTCCAAATGCGGCGCGATTGCGGAGCGCGACAGGCCAAACGCGGGTAATACAAAGGATCGTTAATGGCACGGCGGCGCTGATTGTGGCGAAACCGGCGACAATCAGTCGGTTTCTTGCTGATAGGCGTGGCCTTGGGCGTAAATTGTCGATTTCTTAACCGTTTGAGCCGGGTCGAACGGGAAACGATGCGACAGGATCGGGGTTACAGCTCCGCCGCCAGCCGCGCGCCCTGATCGATGGCGCGTTTGGCATCAAGCTCTGCCGCAACATCCGCGCCGCCGATGACATGCGCCTTGATCCCGGCGGCTTCCAACTGATCGGCAAGGCTTCGGTTGGGCAATTGCCCGGCGCATAGAACAATGGTGTCGGCGTCGATCAATGTCGGCCGTTCACGCGCCGCGCCAAAGCTGACATGCAGGCCGTCGGCGTCGATGCGCTCGTAATTCACCCCCGCGATCATCTGCACCTGCTTCATCTTCAAGGCGGCGCGATGGATCCAGCCGGTGGTTTTGCCCAAGCGTTTGCCCGGTTTCTCAGGTTTGCGCTGCAACAGCGTCACCTGGCGGGCCGGTTTTTCGGGTTGCGGGCCTTCGGGGGCCACGCCGCCACGGTCTGTTTCCGGGTCGCTCACGCCCCATTCGCGTTTCCACAGGGCAATATTCTCGGTCGGGCTGTCGCCGGCATGAACCAGATATTCCGCCACATCAAACCCGATGCCCCCGGCCCCGATCACCGCAACCCGGCCCCCTACCGGGGCCTTGTGCAGCAACACGTCTATATAGGACAGCACATTTGCCCCGTCCTGACCGGGAATACCGGGATCGCGCGGCGTGATGCCGGTGGCGATGATCACCTCATCGAACCCGGCCAGATCCTGTGGCCCGGCTTCCACCCCCAGGCGCAGATCAACCCCCGCCTTGGTCACCATATTGGCGAACCAGTTGACCAGCCCGTGAAATTCCTCTTTGCCCGGGATCTCGCGCGCCATGTTCAACTGCCCGCCGACGCGGGTGGCCTTGTCAAACAGCACCACCTCATGGCCGCGTTCGGCGGCGATGATGGCGGTGGACAGCCCCGCCGCACCGGCCCCGACAATGGCGATGCGTTTCGGCGCGTTGGTCATGTCATAGCGCAGCTCGGTCTCGTGGCAGGCGCGCGGGTTGACCAGGCAGGATGTCAGCTTGCCGCTGAATGTATGATCCAGGCAGGCCTGATTGCAGGCGATGCAGGGCGCGATTTCATCGGCCCGGCCCTGCACGGATTTGTTGACGAAATCCGCATCGGCCAGAAACGGCCGTGCCATCGAGACCATATCGGCGCAACCTTCCGCCAGCACCTCCTCGGCCACATCCGGCATGTTGATCCGGTTCGAGGTGATGACCGGGATGCCGACCTGCCCCATCAGCTTTTTCGTGACCCAGGCAAAGGCCTTGCGCGGCACCGATGTGGCGATGGTCGGAATGCGCGCCTCGTGCCAGCCGATGCCGGTATTGATGATCGTGGCCCCCGCGACCTCGACCGCCTTTGCCAGCAGCACCACTTCGTCAAAACTTGATCCATCCGGGATCAGGTCGATCATCGAAAGCCGGTAGATCAGGATGAAATCCGGCCCCACCGCCGCCCGCACGCGGGCCACCACCTCCAGCGGCAGCCGCATCCGGTTTTCATAGGAACCGCCCCAGCGGTCGCTGCGTTTATTGGTGTGGGTGACCAGAAACTGATTGAGGAAATAGCCCTCGGAGCCCATCACCTCGACGCCGTCATACCCGGCCTCCTGCGCCCGCGTTGCGGCGGTCACGATATCGGCGATCTGTTTTTCGATGCCGGCCTCGTCCAGTTCTTTCGGCACAAAGGGCGAGATCGGGGATTTTATGGCCGAGGCCGAGACACATTCCGGCCCATAGGCATAGCGCCCGGCATGCAGGATCTGCATCGCAATCTTGCCATCCGCGGCATGGACGGCATCGGTAACCACCCGATGATTGGCGATGTCCTGATCGCTGAACAGCCCCGCCGCACCGGGAAACACGCCGCCCTCGCGGTTGGGGGCCATGCCGCCGGTCACGATCAGCGCCACGCCGCCGCGCGCGCGTTCGGCATAAAACGCAGCCACGCGCGGCCAATCCCCGGTTTCCTCGAGCCCGGTATGCATCGACCCCATCAGCACGCGGTTTTTCAGCGTCGTGAAGCCCAGATCGAGCGGGGCCAGAAGATGCGGATATATGGCATGTGTCATGGCTGGTATCCCTTTTGCGGCCAAAATGGCGCGGCCAGACCGGCCTGTCACGCGCGACCCGGCGTCACTGGGATATTTCCGGTCAATCCGCGCCGGTTTCGACACAATGGCGGCGAAAGGCGCGTTTCAGCAGCTCAAGTTCTTCACGCAGCAGCAGCATCTCGCCCCGGATATCCTGTTGCAGCGGTTCGCCCGCCAAAATGGTGATCCGGTCCAGCGCCGCACCATCTGCGGCACTGCGCAGGGTGATCATCTGAACCCCATCCGAAATCGCAGTGGCCGGAATGTCGTAACCGGCCAGATGATGGCCCGGATGGCTGTCCATCTCGCGCAATTCGACATGGCCCAACACCCGGTCCAGATGCACCGCCTCGATCACCGGGGGGGTGCCGGAACAGGCCAGAACACCCTCATAGCGGCCAGCGGTCAGGCGGGTCTTGGTCAGGGTGATCTCAGCCATCTTGGGGACCTCTTTATAAATCGGCACGCGGCGCGCGGGTCAGGGTCAGATCATGCAGCGTGACCTGATTCATGCCCGGATTGTCAAGAATCAGGTCGATCCAGATCTTTTCCACCCGTTTTTCATTGATGTTGGAATAGGCCAGATCAAATTCCGCCAGCCCGCGGTCATCGGTAAATTCCAGCTGGCGCACGATCTGTTCGGTATTTGGGCCGTGCTGCACGTTCAGCCTGGCATAGACCTCGATCGGGTTTTCACGCGACATTTCGGTGCGCAGGGTAAAAAAATGATTGCGCGAAATCTGCCGGAACGCGCCGTCGGGCAAGGTCAGGACCAGTGACAGGAACGACCCGTCAAAGCGGTAGACGTCGATCTGATTGCCATATCCAGATGCCGCGCCGGGCAATGTGTTGCGAAACTGGCGCAGACAGATCTCGGATTGGGCGCAATCGTGAAACAGCGTCACATGTTCCGACAGGTTGCAGGGCGAGGGCACCGCGACAAGGCCCGGCTCATCGCCCGGTGCGCACCAGGGATCGGGCCGCCAGGCCCAATCGCATTGATCGGGGCGCCGGATGCCGCCTTGCGGATCGGGCAGCAGGGCTGTCTCGGCGGCAATGGCCAGTCGGTCCAGGCGGCGGCGCAGCCTTTGCGCGGTGGCGTTCAGCGCAACCAGATCCCCGGCCGGCAGGTTCGGCGCGCGATCTGCCAGGTCGGCCCATTTCTGAACCGATCTGCGTAATATCCGCCGTTCGAGAAACCCGCTCATGCCCCTGCGCTTTCGTGCTTGTGGTTGTTACCCCTGCCGGGTTTTATCCCCGATCTGGTTACCGGCTCATTATTCTCCGAAACAATCCAACATTCCAGAGCGTTCCGTCGCTTGTCTGTGGCGCGGCGGCAGGTGGCGCCACCGGGGCCGCCGGCGGCAACACGGCAAGCGGCGACCGGTCGGTGCCGGTATTGGCCGCAATCACCGCATTCGTGAAGCTTTGCAAGGTTGCCAGACTGTCTTCGGCACCGATCGGCGACGCCTCGGTCTCCAGCACTGTCAGCGTGGCGATGCGCGGCCCGACATCAAGATAGGACCGCCAGTATATCTCGGTCACATCCTCGATCTCGCTGGCACTGGTGTCACGCGCATGCAGAAAATAGACATCGCCCTGAAAAAAACTGTCCAGAATCTCAACGCTGTCGGCATCGCCGCCCCGGCTCAACAATTGCCGCCCGTCATCGGATTGGAAGAACCGGTCCATCTCGGGGATGGATTCGCGCAAGGTCGTGCCAAGACCCGCCTCCGAGACCGAGGCCGTCAGCACGGCTTGCACCTGCGGTTGCGCCTCATTGCGCCGGTTCGAGATCACGGCACAATTTCCCAACAGCACAAAGGCGGTATCGGCGCGGTCATCGGTCGAGGTCGGATCGACACAAAAGCCCTGCGGCCCGGTGATGATGATCTGGTCACTTGTCACCGCAATCTGACGCATCGGCGGCGGGCCCTGAGGGCCCAAATTGCGCAAAGGCCCCAACCCGCCGCAGGCCGTGACCAGCACAGTCAACAACAGCGCCGCAATATTGGCCTTAGAGGTCCATGTAGACATGGCGTTCCTCTTTGGCCCCGGGATGGGTCACGGCACCATAGCGGGCGGAGCCGACAAGCTGGGCGTATTTCCACAGCGCGCCCGAGGTATAAATGGTCTCCTTCGGGCCGGTCCAGGCCGCTTTGCGGGCCGCCAGTTCCTCATCGCTCAGCGCGACCGACAATTCGCCGGTCTTGGCGTTGATGGTGATCATATCGCCGTCTTGCAGCAGACCAATCGGGCCGCAATGCGCCGCTTCCGGACCGACATGGCCGACGCAGAACCCGCGTGTGGCACCGGAAAACCGGCCATCGGTGATCAGCGCCACCTTCTTGCCCATGCCCTGACCCGACAGCGCCGCCGTGGTCGACAGCATCTCGCGCATGCCGGGGCCGCCAGCCGGGCCTTCATTGCGAATCACCAGCACTTCGCCTTCTTTGTAAATGCGCGCCTTGACGGCCTCGAACGCCTCTTCCTCGCATTCAAAAACCCGCGCCGGGCCGGTGAACACCTGTTCTTCGTCGCTCATGCCCGCGACCTTCACGATGGCCCCGTCAGGCGCAAGATTGCCCCTCAGGCCAACAACGCCGCCGGTTTTGGTGATCGGAGTGGCGACCGGATAGATCACCTTGCCATCGGCTTCGCCCTCAATGAGGTCCAGTTCCTCGCCCATTTCGCGCCCCGAGGCTGTCATGCAATCCTCGTGCATCAACCCCGCCTTGCGCAGTTCCTTCATCACCACCGGCACGCCACCGGCCTCAAAAAGGTCGACAGCCACATATTTCCCGCCCGGTTTCAGATCGACAAAATAGGGCGTGTCGCGGAAGATGTCACAGACATCATCAAGGCTGAAATCAATCCCGGCCTCATGCGCGATGGCGGGCAAATGCAGGCCGGCATTGGTTGACCCACCGGTGCAGGCCACAACCCGCGCGGCGTTTTCCAGCGATTTGCGGGTCACGACATCGCGCGCGCGGATGTTTTTCTCCAGCAGGTTCATCACCGCCGCACCAGACGCCGTGCCATAGGCATCGCGGCTTTCATAAGGGGCGGGCGCGCCCGAGGAATTCATCAGGGCAAGGCCGATCGCCTCGGATACGCAGGCCATGGTGTTGGCGGTAAACTGGCCGCCGCAAGCCCCGGCCGACGGACAGGCAACCTTTTCGAGCGCCGTCAGGTCCTCGGCCGAGTTCTGGCCCGCCTGGTAACGGCCCACCGCCTCGAACACGTCCTGCACGGTCACATCGCGGCCCTGAAAGCGCCCCGGCAGGATCGACCCGCCATACATGAAGACCGATGGCACATTGAGCCGCACCATCGCCATCATCATTCCGGGCAAGGATTTGTCACAGCCCGCAAGCCCGACCAGCGCATCATAGCAATGGCCGCGCATCGTCAACTCGACCGTGTCGGTGATCGCATCACGCGACGCCAGCGAGGACCGCATCCCCTCATGCCCCATCGCGATGCCGTCGGTGACGGTGATGGTGGTAAATTCACGCGGGGTGCCATTGGCCTGCTTAACGCCCATTTTTACCGATTGCGCCTGACGACCCAGCGCGATGTTGCACGGTGCCGCCTCGTTCCAGCAGGTGGCAACGCCGACAAAGGGCTGATGCACTTCTTCTTCGCTCAACCCCATTGCATAGAAATACGACCGGTGCGGCGCCCGTTCGGGCCCTTCGGTGGTATGACGGCTGGGAAGGTTCGACTTGTCCATGCGGCCCTTGTGCATCCTGGCACTCCTCATCAGAAAATCCTGGCTGAAAAGAGGAATAGAACGCGGATTCACAGGGCACAAGCGTGATTGCCGCAAAGCGTGATGCGCGATAGGGTCGAAAAAAACAGGCAGGCAGCAGTGATGACCTATATCGCGCATGACACATTCGTCGCCCCGGCGCGGGCGCGGCCCGAACTGTGGCGGCTATCTCTTGGCCTGGTGCTGGTCACGGGTGTCTTTATGGCGTGGTTTGTTGCCATCGTTGCCGTCATCTACCTGGTCTCGGGCCAGGGCGGCGGGCAGCAATGGGTGGCCCGCCTGACCATGGCCGACACGCCAACATCGGTTCTGCTGCTGCTGGCCGCAATTCTGGGGCTTGGGTTTGGCGCGATACTGGCCGCCCGGCTTATCCACGCACGCGGAACTGCGACACTGTTTGGCCGCAGGCAGCGGGTAATCCGACATTTTACCATCGCAGCCATGACCTGCCTGGCAATCCTCGCGGCCTCGATGTTGATCCCCGTCGGATATACGCCAATGCCGGGGCTGGATCTTTCCCTCTGGCTGTCTTTTTTGCCGCTGGCGCTGGTTGCCATCCTGGGGCAGACCGGGGCCGAAGAGGTTCTGTTTCGCGGTTATTTCCAGCAACAACTGGCGGCGCGGTTCAAGTCACCGCTGATCTGGATGGCGGTCCCTTCGGTCATTTTCGGGGCCGCGCATTTTGACCCCGGCGCGCCGCCTGCCCTGGCCTGGCTGGTGGTCGGGGCCGCCACGCTCTTTGGCCTCTGCGCCGCTGATCTGACCGCGCGCACCGGAACTATTGGCGCGGCCTGGGGGTTTCACTTTGCCAATAATGTTACAGCGATTCTGATTTTGGCGCTGAACGGTAACCTTTCGGGTCTGGCGCTTTATGTCACGCCTTTTGGGGCCGACGCGGTTGAAACCCTGCAACCGCTTATCCTGCGCGATATGGCCACCACCCTCGTGATCTACGCCGCGATCCGGTTTGCCCTTGCGCGCAGGAGCGCCTAGGGTCGGCCTGCAATTGCATTTCCTTCCCGCCCGGCCTATCTGGGCGGCATCAGAACCGAAGCGGCAGGCAGGTCATGAACTGGATTACCAACTACGTCCGACCCCGGATCAATTCACTGTTTTCGCGCCGCGAGGTGCCGGAAAACCTGTGGTCGAAATGCAGCGAATGCGGAACCATGCTGTTTCATCGCGAGTTGAGCGATAACCTGAACGTCTGCACCAGTTGCGATCACCACATGCCGTTGACGCCGCGCGACCGGTTTCATGCCTTGTTCGATCAGGGCATTTTTTCCGAAATTCCGGTGCCGGTGCCGGTGCCCGACCCGCTGCATTTCCGGGACCAGAAAAAATATCCCGACCGGATGAAGGCCGCGCAGAAAAAGACCGGCGAGGCCGAGGCAATGCTGGTGGCCCAGGGTCAGATCGGACGCACCGAGATTGTCGCGGCGGCACAGGATTTCAGCTTCATGGGCGGCTCCATGAGCATGTTTGTCGGCAATGCCATCATTGCAGCCGCCGAACGCGCCGTCGAACGCAAGCTGCCTTTCGTGTTGTTTTCCGCCGCCGGTGGCGCCCGCATGCAAGAGGGAATTCTGGGCCTGATGCAAATGCCGCGCACAACGGTTGCGGTGCAGATGCTGAAAGAAGCCGGCCTGCCCTATGTGGTGGTGCTGACGCATCCGACAACCGGCGGTGTCACCGCCTCTTATGCCATGTTGGGTGATGTTCAGATTGCCGAACCCAACGCACTGATCGGATTTGCCGGCGCGCGGGTGATAGAACAAACCATCCGCGAAACCCTGCCCGAAGGCTTCCAGCGCTCGGAATATCTGCTCGATCACGGCATGCTGGACAGGGTGACCCATCGCAAGGATCTCAAGGATGAGCTTGTGGCGATTCTGCGCATGTTGACGCACCAGCCGCCGCCGGTAAAAGGCGATCCGCCCGCGCCGGACCCTGCACCCGATGCCCCGACCGATAAGGAAACGGTGGAAACGGCACCCGACGAGGCGTCTGAGACACCGTGAGCGAAGCCAGATCCGACATCCTCCTTGACCGGATGATGGCGCTGCACCCCAAGATCATCGACCTGACGCTGGACCGGATGGACCGGCTGCTGGCCGCGCTTGGCCACCCCGAACGCGCCCTTCCGCCGGTGATCCATGCCGCGGGCACCAATGGCAAGGGCTCCACCCTTGCGATGATCCGCGCCGGGATTGAGGGCGCCGGGCGCAGGGCTCATGTCTATACCTCGCCGCATCTGGCCCGGTTTCACGAACGTATCCGGCTGGCCGGTGATCTGATTGATGAGGATCTGCTCGGCCGGATGCTGGATGAATGCCTTGCTGCGAACGGCCCCGATACGATCACCTATTTCGAGATTACAACCTGCGCCGCCATCCTGGCCTTTTCCCGCGTTGATGCCGATTTCACCTTGCTGGAGACTGGTTTGGGTGGGCGGCTGGACGCCACCAACGTGGTTGAGACACCGCGTCTGACGGTGATCACACCGATCGACATCGACCATCAGCAATATCTTGGCGACACGCTGCAAGAGATCGCGTTCGAGAAGGCAGGCATCCTGAAACGCGGCGTTCCTTGTGTGGTCGGCCCGCAGGCAGAAGTGGCCATGGAGGTGATCGAGGCCCGCGCCGCCCGGCTTGGTGCCCCGCTTCTGGCCCATGGTCAGCACTGGCATGTCTGGGAGGAACGCGGGCGGCTGGTGTTTCAGGATGAAACCGGGCTGCTCGATCTGCCGATGCCGGCGCTGGTCGGGGCGCATCAGGTGCAGAACGCCGGGGCTGCGCTGGCGGCTCTGCGCGCTTTGGGGCTGGATGAACCGGCCTGCGAGGCCGCCATGATCAATGTCACCTGGCCCGCCCGGATGCAGCGACTGGCCTCTGGTCCGCTGGTTGATCTGGCCAACCAAGTCGGGTCAGACCTGTGGCTGGATGGCGGCCATAACCCAGCCGCCGCCGCCGCCATCGTCGAATCGCTGTCGCGCCTGCCGACCCGGCCCACGCATCTGATCTGCGGCATGTTGAACACCAAGGATGTGCGCGGGTTCATGCAGGTGCTGGCCGGTGTGGCGGGCAGTCTGCACGCGGTTTCGATTCCCGGCCAAGCCGCCACGCTCAGCGCCGCACAAACCGTCGCCCATGCAAGCGCCGCCGGGCTACGCGCGGATACGGCCGAAACCGTGGAGGCCGCGCTGGCCGCCATCCTTGCGGAACAACCCGGCGCGCGGGTGCTGATTTGCGGCTCGCTTTATCTGGCCGGAGTGGTCTTGCAGGAAAACGGCTGACCAAACCTGCAAGCAGCGCACCACCGCCCGCCAATGCCGCGATTCATATGCGCCCATCGCGTATGCACAGCTTGTGCACAGCTTGTGGCACCCTGCGAAAGGCCCAAACCTAATACCCGGTCATCTCCAGATAGCCGCGCCCTGCATGGCTGCCGGTAAACGAAATCGGCCCCTCCCAATAGGCAATGCTCAGATCCATCCAGGCTTGCGGGTTCAGCGGCACGGTCTCGATATCCACCCCGCGTTCGGGCAGTTCAAACCGCCAGGACACCGGCACATCGCGCCCGGCAACTTCGGCCCATTCCAACGGTGTCAGACGGATCGCGCCATCACCGTAGGGCGTGACGCTGCCATCCGGGTCAATCCAGGTGGCGGAGGTAAAAACAGTCTCTGAACCGCGCAATCCGAACCCCATCAGCCGCGCGCCATCACCAAATTGCAACGAAAACCAATCCCACCCGGTTTGCCCCGATGACAGCGGCTGCGACGACCATTCCCGGTCCAGCCAGCCATTGCCGGTTACCGCCACCGGGCCTTCGGGCAGGTTGAGCGTTCCGGTGACGCTGTAGAAGGGTTGCGAGTAATACATGCTCGCCTGGCCCTCGGGCGACTTCACGGAATAGCCCGCTTCCCCATGCAATATGATCGGCCCATCGGCGACCAGATCCAGATCATAAGAAAAATCATCACCGCGCGCGAACAGCGAAAGCCTTTGCAGATCAACCCCTTCGCCCGCCATTTCCCAATCGTCTATATAGGCGATGAATGGATCGGCCGTAACACCGGCCTGCCCGATGCCGCCGCGCGCAAAGCGTTCCGCGCTGTATTGCCTATCGGCGGTGGTCAGCCCGGCATGCCCCAGCCAGATCTGCGCGCTGTCCCATCCCGCGGCCTCCTCGGGCCTGAGAGCGGATCGAAACAGGGTCCATTGCACGCCGAATTGGCGGCCATCCTCAGCCTCCAGCGTTGCGGTCAGATACCACCATTCGACGCGGAAATCAGGATGGGGCCCGTGGTCACGCGGAAAGGTGATCCGAGTGTCGGGATCGGGGTTGGAGAACCCGGTGGCATCGGTTCCCAACCCCGCAAACCCCTGTGTCAGAGCCTGATTTGCCCAGAATAACGCCACCAGAAATACTTTAACGTTCATTGGAAAACACCCTGAGCAACTGCGCCGGCGGCATCCGCAACAGGCTGAGCGCCGGAAGGGCTGCCGCTATGGTGGAAGATAGCATCGCATAACCCAACAGGCGCAGGTATTCGCCGGGGAACAGCATCATCGGCAAACGCCAGCCAAACGCCTCCACATTGACGACGGCCAGCAGCACCCAGGCAAGCGCCAGCCCAACGGGCAGGGCAATGACCCAGGTGATGGCAACGATACCAAGCGTGCGGATCAGTTCGGCCCGGGCCAGCGTGGCGCGGGTCTGGCCAAGCGCCCAAAGCGGCGCGACCTGCGGCAGGCGCATATTTGCAAGGGTCAGAAGGCTCGCCAACAGGGCAAAGCCGGCAACCGCAAGGGTCAGGATGTTCAATGCGCCGGTGACACGAAACGTCTGCTCAAAAACCCGCAGCGCCACCTGTTTCTGGCTGGCTTGATCGCGGATATTGGCGGCGGGCAGGTCGAACCTCTCCAGAACCGCGCGGCGCAACGCGCTGACATCGGCGGTGCCGGTTCGAACCGCTGTGCGGCGTTGATCTATCTGCGAAAAGTTCTGCAGCAGAACCTGCAGCCCGATCATCGCCTGGCCATTGGGGTTGCCGTAATCGGAATAGATCGCACCGATGGGCAGGGTCAGCCCGGGGCGCAGGGTAACGGTGTCACCCAATGACAGGCCGGACCGGCGCGCCATTTGTTCATTGATCATGACAAGCCTGCCATCGGCCAGGCCGTCCCAAGAGCCTGAAACAGTCTCTAACAAGGGCCAATTATCCCTGTAAGTGACATCATCGACAATGCCGAACACCGTGGCGGGCAAGCCGTCGATCCGGGTCTCGGCATGGGCAATGGGCAGAACCGACACCACTTGCGGGGCCAGAAAGGCGCGGATCTGCGCGGCTTCGACCTCGGATCGCGCGGTCACGTAAAGTTCGGACACCAAACGCTGGTTGAGCCATCCGGTAAATGTCAGCCGGAACGACCCCACCATGGTCGAGACCCCGATATTTGCCGCCAGCGCCAGCAGCAGCGCCATCAGCGCCAGCGACAGGCCGGGCAACAATTGCCGCGTATCGGCCAGCATCCATTCCCCAAAAGCGGTGCGCGCCCGACCCTCGGCCAGGCGAAGCACCGGCGTCACAAGGCCCGGCAGCAAAAGCGCCGCGCCGGTCAGCAATGCCCCGAGGCTGAGAAACCCGGCGCTCAGCGATCCGCCATAGGCGGCCAGTCCCGCGCTGGCCAACAGCAAAGCCAGACCCAGGCCCGCCTGCCGCTGAGCCGTGCGCGCCGAGCTGAGCGACCAGGCGCGCGGCTGCGCCGGGGCCAGCAGCGGCATATTCATCAACTTCCAGAAGGATTGCGCGGAGGAAACCCAGGCCCCAAGCACCGCGATGGCCAGACCAAGAACCGCCCAAAGCGGCCGGAACGACAACACACCGCTGATTTCGGCACCGTAAAGGCTGCGCAAAGTGCCCGCGACATCGGGCAAAAGCGCGGCCGCGATGACATAGCCAAGCACAACGCCGGCCCCCCCTGCGATCAGCGCAATCAGGGTCACCTCAACCGCCAGGGCGACAAAAAGCCGGCGCAAAGGCACGCCGATGGCGCGAAGGGTGCGAAACACCGGGCGGCGCTGCTCAAAGGCGAGGCCAATGGAGGCATGGACGATGAACAGACCAACGGCGAAGGACAGAAAGCCGAAAGCCGACAGGTTGAGGTGGAAACTGTCGGTGAGCCGGGACAGGTCATCGCGGGCGCGGGGGGCCTCCAGCCGCAGATTGGTCAAATCCGCAAGCTGTGGCAGGCCGGCGGGTTGATCGGGCGCGACGGTCAGGAATGAAAGGGACTGACGGTTCAGCAGCCGCGCGGCGGTGCCGATATCGGTGATCATCAGACCGGGGGCGACGGCGCTGTTTTCGATGATGTCGGGGAACGCTTCGGGCAAGTCGGGCAGGATTGTGTCGGGGGCGACGAAGATCAGCCCGGGCGCGCCGAAGAAATCCGCGATATCGGCCTCGGGCCCGAAGGCCCCCTGTGGCAGGGATTGAAGCGGCGCGGTCAGCGGATCGACACCGATCATGCGCCAAATGTCCTGGCCGATGGTCAGCCCGCCCTCCATCACCGGCGAGACCTGCCAGCCGGCGCGGCGCAGTAAAACATAGTCTGCAACAGGGATTTCGGCCCCTTCGGGATGCACCAGCCGCGCCAATTGATTGGCCCCAAGCGTGTCCGCGGCACGGGCATAGCTTTGCCGGGCCTCTTCATTGATCGCCTGCACCCCGGACCACAGCGCGGTGGCCAGCGCCAAACCCAGAACCAGCGTGCCCAACTGACCGGGGTGGCGACGCCAATGGGATAAAAACGTCTCTAACACAAGCATTTCAGCAGGTTTCCAAATGGCCGTGGCGCAGATGAATGCGCCGGGCAAAACCTGCGGCCAACCGGTGTGAGTGGGTGGCCATTACCAATGCCGCGCCGGATTCCGCCACAAGTTCATGCATCAGGGCCATCACGGTATCACCGGTTCGTTCATCAAGATTGCCAGTGGGTTCATCGACCAGCACAAGCCGCGGGTTGTTGGCCAGCGTCCGCCCGATGGCGACCCGCTGCTGCTGCCCGCCAGAGAGCTGTTCGGGATAGCGGTTTTCCAGCCCCGACAGGCCGAGCCGCGCGACCAGGCGCGCGACATGGGCCGCATCATGATTGCCTGCCAGCCGCGCCTGAAGCGCCAGATTCTGCGCCACGGTCAGAGACGGCACAAGATTGAACTTCTGAAACACCAGCCCGATCCGGCTGCGTCGGACCGCCGCCCGCCCGGCATCGGTCATTGCCAACAGATCCTGCCCCTCAAAGAAGATCTGCCCGCTATCGGCATCATCCAGCCCCGCCATGAGATGCAGAAGCGTGCTTTTCCCCGACCCGCTTTCCCCCGTCAGCACCAAGGCGTCACCGGGCGCGACTGACAGCGAAATATCGCACAAGACGGGCACGCGGCCCTCTGCGGTGTCAAAGCTCTTGGAAAGATTCAGGATATCGAGCACGTGTGGGGGTCCGCAGGCTTGGCTTGGGGGAACAGGAACAGATTTCGGGCGATCCGGATTGGATTGAAGTTGATCCTGCCCGGGGCACAAGCGCAAGGTCACAATATCGCCTGTTCAGATCCGATCGGCACATAGCGGCCTATTCGGTGGCCCAATCCGCGCTCTGCATTTCGCGCAGCCGCGACGCGGTGCGTTCAAACTCGAAACTGCCCGATCCTTCGCAATAGAGCCGTTCCGGACTATCCTCGGCCGAGATGATGACCCGCGTCTGCGCCTCGTAAAGCGCATCAATCAGCGTGACAAAGCGTTTCGCTTCATTGAATTTGGAGCTGTCCAGCCGCGGCACGTTTTCCAGCACCAGCAGTTTTACCGCCCCCGCCAATGCCAGATAATCGGCCGGGCCGAGCGGGCGACCGCAAAGATCCCAGAAATCGATCCGCGCCATCCCGGCCCAGTATTTCGGCAGATGCACCTCGCGGCCTTTGACCTCCAGCACCAGTTCTTCGCTTTTTCCGCCGGTCAGATCTTTCCAGATCTCATCAATCGCCGCGCGGGCGGCAGCGTTGGCGGGTGTGAAATAGGTCTGCGCACCTGCCAGCCGGTCCTGCCGGTAATCGGTCAGGGCGGCAATCTCAACCACGCTCAGCTTTTCCTTCAGAAGCGCGATAAAGGGCAGGAACAGCTGCCGGTTCAGCCCGTCCTTATACAGATCATCGGGCGGACGGTTCGAGGTCGCCACGATCACCACGCCTTGCTGAAACAGCATTTCAAACAGGCGGCCCACGATCATCGCATCGGTGATATCGGTGATCTGCATTTCGTCGAAACACAAAAGCCGCAGGTCTTTCGCCACCGCATCGGCCACCGGTTTCAGCGCATCATCGACGCCGGTTTTGCGTGCCTCATGCAGACCGGCATGGATCTCCTGCATGAAGGCATGGAAATGCACCCGGCGTTTCTGGGCGATGGCTGCATGCGCATAAAACAGGTCCATCAGCATGGATTTGCCGCGCCCGACACCGCCCCACAGGTAAACGCCGCGAACGCCTTCGGGGATCACCGGCTTGAAGAACCGGCCGAGCAGACCCTTTGGCGGCTGCACGGGGCGGTCTTCCAGTGTTTCGCGCAGCGCCTCCAGCACCAGCAACACCTCGCGCTGGCCGGGGTCGGGGCGCAACAGGCCTTCGGCCACGCGGGTGTCATAGATCGCCTGAAGATGCTGTCCCATGCAGGGGGTGGTAACGCGAACCCGTGCCCCTGTGCCACCAGAAACCTGATCTTGCGGGTCGCAAGGCCCCGTTCAGCAGACCCGGAGCGCGCCCTGCGACATGGTCAAAGGATTTCCCTCGGCGGCCCCGGCTGCGCATGGCAGGGACGGCGGCGGCAAGCGGACGATCATGCGGATCCCGCCGGTCACGGGCGGGCCTCCTCCTTGGTCAACAGCCGCTCTGAAATCAGCCGTTGGGCCCAGTTTTGCGGCCCGTCAAACAGATGCGTCTGCCAGCCGCGCGCCTTTGCTGCTGCGATATTGTCTGCCCTGTCATCCGCAAATAACAGATCACCTGGTGCGATGCCGCTGGTTCGCTCGACATGGGCGTAAATCGCGGGGTCGGGTTTGGCCATCCGCAATTGGCCCGAGATATAGAGCCGGTCAAAGGCGTTGAGAAAATCATATTGGGTCTGGGCATAGGCAAAGTTCTCGACGCCGAAATTCGACAAGGCAAAGACCGGAACGCCGCCGGCTTGCAGCCGCCCCATCAGGGCCACGGAATGCGGGATGGCGGGCTGTGCAAGTTCGATCCAGCGATCATGCCACATGCGGATCTCGTCGCGGAATTCTGGATAGGCCTCGGCCGTTTCATAGATCACGTCGCGGAATGGTTCACCCCGATCGACCCGGTCATTCATCGCGTGCAGATCGACCGCGGCGAACATCCGGTGGCGCCGTGCCGTGCCTATTTCGCGATCATAGAACCGTTCCGGCTGCCATTCGATCAGCACATTGCCGATATCAAAGACAACCGCCACGATGGTCAATCCGTGACCCCATACAGCGCCTCGGCATGAAACGAGATGTGATCCTCGATAAAGCTGGAGATGAAGAAATAGGAATGGTCATAGCCCGGTTGCAGGCGCAAGGTGGCGTGTTGCCGGCGTTCCGCGATGGCCTGCGCCAGGGCCTCGGTCTTCAGCAGATCGCCAAACTGATCGGCGGTGCCGGTGTCAATCAGAACCGGGCCGGGAAAGCCGCGTTCGCGCATCAGAACCGTGGCGTCATGCGCTGCCCAATCGGCCTCGTTTTCGCCCAGATAGGCGGTGAATTGTTTGCGGCCCCAATCGCTGTCGGTCGGGTTGCAGATGGGCGCAAAGGCAGACACGCTGGCGAAGCGGTCGGGCAGTGACATGGCAATTGTCAGGGCACCATGACCACCCATGGAATGGCCAGTGATGCCCTGGCGGGCCGGGTCCAGCGCGAATCGGTCGAATATCTGGTTCGGCAGATCCACGGTAATGTAATCCCACATCTGGAAATGCTCGGCCCAGGGGTCTTGCGTGGCATTGACATAGAACCCGGCACCCTGGCCCAGATCGTAAGCCTCGTCATTGGCCACGCCTGCGCCGCGCGGCGAAGTATCGGGAAAGACCAGAGCGATGCCCTGTTCCGCGGCCCAGAGCTGCGCGCCGGCTTTGACCATCGCATTTTCATGGGTGCAGGTCAGGCCCGACAGAAACCACAAAACCGGCACCGGCATGTCGGCGGCTTCCTCAGGCAGGAACAACCCGAAGGTCATGTCGGTTGCGGTTGCACTGGAAGCATGGCGATATACGCCCTGGGTG
Source organism: Alterinioella sp. (assembly GCF_058343375.1). Classification (NCBI taxonomy): domain Bacteria; kingdom Pseudomonadati; phylum Pseudomonadota; class Alphaproteobacteria; order Rhodobacterales; family Paracoccaceae; genus Alterinioella; species Alterinioella sp. The sequence goes on along the minus strand of NZ_JBTUJH010000023.1, from coordinate 29,150 downwards.
CCGCCGAAGCAACGATTTTCAGAAAGAGTTTCCATGCATGTTCTCCTGTCTCGATCGGTCTCAGGCCTATCGCGCGGGGCCGGAGGCGGCAAGCCTTCACAACAAGGGTGTGACCCAGCCAATCACAAGCGAGACCGTAACGATGGACAGCGCCGTTGAAATCAGAATCGAGGCTGAAACGCGCTGTGGGGCAACGCCGTAATGTTGCGCCAGGATATAGACGTTGCCCGCAACCGGCAGGGATGCGGCGGCAATCATGACCCCGGCATCGAAGGCGGCTACCGGGAACAGCACCAGCGCCGCAAAGGCCACCGCCGCCGGGTGCAGCAGCAATTTGCAAAAGCTGAGCCATGCCGCGACCGTCATGCGTTCTGCTGATTTGGTGGCCAATGACGCGCCGATGGCAAACAGCGCGCCGGGCGTGGCAGCGGCCCCCAGAATGATCAGAAATTCATTGGCAACATCTGGAACGGGCACCGACAGGCTGGAAAAAATCAGGCCGAGGCTGATGGCCATGATCATCGGATTTTTGACCAGCCCAAGACTCACCGTTTTCAGCACACCAAGCGACATGCGCCCGTCACGAGACCCTGTGATCAGGATTGTGATCAGGCTGGAAAACACCACGAGGTCGATGGTCAGAACCATCAAAATGGGGCCTGCGGCAGCTTCGCCCATCAAGGCCACCAGCATCGGCACGCCCAGAAACCCGGTATTGCCAATGACCGCGCATTGAGCTTCGACCGCAGCCTCGGCGATCCCGACACGGCGGATCATCGCCACCATGGTGGCCAGCAGATACACAATTCCGCTGCCCAGAAGATAGGCCGCGACAAACCACCAATTGAAAATCTCCGAAATCGACAGATTGGCCGCAAAGTTGAACAGCATTGCAGAGAGGGCAAAGTAAAACACGAATTTGGTCAGATAGGCGGTGGCTTCGGCCGTAAAAAACCCGGTCCGACCAGCTTGATAGCCCAAGGCAATCAGCCCAAAGAAGGGCAGGGTTTTCAAAAAGATCTCGATCATTTCCGCAAGGGCTAGGCCATCGCTGCGAGGCTGTCCAGCACCGGCATCGCTTGCGGAACTGAACAGATCAGTCTATTTTTCAGGCTCCAACCGAAAAGGACGACCAAGGTGAACGCCCCACTGCGCAAAGGCCGCAAGTTTGACCAGGTTCTGGAGGGTGCCCGCTCGGTCTTCATGCGCGAAGGGTTCGAAGGGGCCAGCGTCGATGAAATTGCCCGCGATGCCGGTGTATCAAAGGCCACGCTTTACAGCTATTTCCCCGATAAGCAGTCGCTTTTTCTGGCCGTTATCACCAGTGATTGCCAGTCACAGGCCAGCAACGCCATGGCGGACGAGATCCTGCAAAAACCCGTGCCCGATGCGATCCACGCCATCGCGCATTCATTCGTGTCGTTTTTTCTGACCGGTTTCGCGCTTCAGATGTTTCGCCTTTGTGTGGCCGAATCAACGCGCTTTCCCGAGCTTGGTAAGGCCTTCTATGAAAGCGGCCCGAAAAATTCCCAGGATCAGATCATCGCCTATCTCGAAAGCCCGCGGGCGCGGGCTGAACTGGATATCAAGGATAGCTATGTCGCCGCCGATCAGTTGCTGCAATTGTGCCGAACCGATCTGTTGCTGAAACTTCTGTTTGGAGTTGCCGATCAGGTCTCGCCCGAGGAGGTCGACCATATCGCATCAGAAGCGGTGGCGACATTTCTGGCCCGGTATCGGCGGCACCCCTCAGTCGAGGCGACGAACCAGAATTGAATTGCCGTCGCCGCGCTTGGTTTCAAGCGTTTTGATTTCTCCCACCAGATCCGACAGTTTGGCCTTGCCATAGGTGCGGGTGTCGAAATCAGGCTTTGCCGCGATGATGGCCTGACCGATGGTGCCCAGATTGACCCAGTCGCTTTCCTGATCAATCGCGTCCATGGCCCGGACAATCAGGTTTCGCGCATCGTTCAACAGCTGCGTGTTCGGTTTGCTGGCCGAACGGTCATTCGGGGCGGGCAGCCCTGACAGGTTTTCGACGAACAGGAACCGTTTGCAGGCATTGCGGAAGGCCTCTGGCGTCTTTTTTTCGCCGATCCCGAACACATCCAGCCCCTGTTCCCGGATGCGGCTGGCCAGCCGGGTGAAATCACTGTCGGAACTGACCAGAACAAAGCCGTCAAAGCGGCCCGAATGCATCAGGTCCATCGCGTCGATCACCAAGGCGATATCGGAGGCGTTCTTGCCGACCGTATTGGCAGGCTGGTGATGTGGCACAATCCCCAGCTCGGCCTGCACAGAGGACCAGCCCTTCATCTGCCCGGACGAGAAATCGCCGTAGATGCGGCGCACGCTGGCCTCGCCAAACCGGGCGATTTCATCAAATACCGGCTTGGCGTGTTTATAGGATGTGTTGTCGGCGTCGATCAAAACGGCAAGCAACGGCATGTCTCGGGTCATTTTTGTTGGGTGCTCGATCAGAGGGAGAAAGGGCAGCGCCACGGCCCGCCGCAGCGCTGCGGCATTTTATTTCGACGGATCCGACGGTCCGGGGGCGGGGGCGGGGGCGGGAACACCGGAGATCTGTTGGTCCCAGATATCCTCCAGCCGTTCAGCAATGGCTTCGCGCGCGTCATTGTCGCCATCCGAGTTGTAGACAATCAGGAAAGGCGCAACCAGACCGGCCTCGATCGGGCACATGAACAAGGCATCGACAACATCGCCGCGCAGATCATAGCCGCCAATGGTCCATTCGCTGCGCCCGGTAAAGCCGTCGCCGCCATAGGTCGCCCGATAGGCATCAACCGTTGCCTCGGCCAACCGCATGCATTCGGCGCGGTCATCCAGCGAACCCAGATCGGTGACCGTCCAGCCTTCGGCACCGGCAGCGCCTGCTGTCAGCGCCAGGCCAAGCCCGGCAATCATCAGGGAATGTTTCATTTCAATCCTCCTGGTTAGAAATAGCGGCCGGTCCGTTCTGGACCGGGGCGCAGGGTTCAATATACCACAACGGCGCGGATGGATTCACCTGAATGCATCAGGTCGAACCCCTTGTTGATGTCATCCAGGCTGAGAACGTGGGTGATCATCGGGTCAATCTCGATCTTGCCATCCATATACCAATCAACGATCCCGGGCAGTTCGGTCCGCCCACGCGCGCCACCAAAGGCCGTTCCTTTCCAGGTCCGGCCGGTGACCAGCTGAAAAGGCCGGGTAGCGATTTCGGCCCCTGCGGGGGCTACGCCGATGATCACCGATTCGCCCCAACCCTTGTGGCTGGCCTCAAGTGCTGTCCGCATCACCTGCACATTGCCGGTGGCGTCAAAGGTGTAATCGGCCCCGCCGCCGGTCAGTTCGACCAGATGGGCAACCAGATCGCCCTCGACCTTGGCCGGGTTCACGAAATCGGTCATGCCGAATCGGGTGGCCATCTCGGCCTTGTCTTCATTCAGATCAACGCCGACAATCTGATCGGCCCCGGCCAGGCGCAGGCCCTGAATGACGTTCAGGCCGATACCGCCCAAACCAAAGACGATGCCGCGGGACCCGATCTCGACCTTGGCCGTGTTGATCACGGCACCGATGCCGGTGGTCACACCGCAGCCGATATAGCAGATCTTGTCGAACGGTGCGTCCTTGCGGACCTTGGCCAGCGCTATTTCGGGCACCACGGTATGGTTCGCAAAAGTCGAGCAGCCCATATAATGATAGATCGGCGTGCCATCGAGCATCGAAAACCGCGTCGTGCCATCGGGCATCAGCCCTTGCCCCTGCGTGGTGCGGATCGACTGGCAGAGGTTGGTCTTTGGGTTCAGACAATACTCGCATTCGCGGCATTCCGGCGTATAGAGCGGGATCACATGATCGCCGGGTTTGAGCGATTCTACCCCCGGCCCGACCTCAAGCACCACGCCCGCACCCTCATGGCCCAATATGGCCGGGAAGATGCCTTCGGGGTCTGCGCCCGAGCGGGTGAATTCATCGGTATGGCAAATACCGGTGGCCTTGATCTCGACCAGAACCTCGCCCGCCCTGGGGCCCTCGAGGTTGACGTCCATCACTTGCAGCGGTTTTCCGGCTTCCAGGGCAACGGCGGCTCGGGTGCGCATCTTCACATCCTCCTGTAACATGTCGCGTTGGGCCAAGCCTGTGGCAAACGCGGCGGCGTTTCAATGGGCCAGTTGCGCGATGCGCCAGAATGTTTCGGGTGAAGTCAGGTATCTGATCGGTATTATTACGCGGGTGACGTGCGGGTGACTTGCGCCCGCTGCTGTTCTCCCCTATATCCCCCTTAACAGCGGCGCGTCGGCCTCCACCCCCAACGCTCCACCGGGAAATATCAACGGGCCGCGCGCCCGTTTTTTTGTGCTTGGAACCCATGTCAGACCTGATCGCCAAAACCGCAATCGACAAACGCCTGGCCGGTATCCTCACCCCCATGATCGAGGGGATGGGGTTCGAACTGGTGCGTATCCGGTTGATGAGCGGCAAGACCCAAACCCTGCAAATCATGGCTGAGCGCCCCGATGGCAGCATCAGCGTGGATGAATGCGGGCAGATATCCGCCGCCATCAGCGCCTTGATGGATGTGGAAGACCCGATCGAAGATAATTACGCGCTGGAAGTGTCCAGCCCCGGCATCGACCGGCCGCTGACCCGGCTGAAGGATTTCGACACCTGGCAGGGCTATGAGGCCAAGCTTGAAACCACCGAAATGATCGACGGACGCCGCCGCTTCAAGGGCGTGCTGGCCGGTGTTGAGGGCGACGAAGTGCTGGTCAATCTCGATACGGACGGCGCGGACCCCATGACCATCGGATTGCAATTCGACTGGCTCAGCGATGCCAAGCTGGTGCTGACCGACGACCTGATTACTGAAATGCTGCGCCAACGCAAGGCCGCCGGCATCATCGACGAAACCCAGTTTGACGAGATCGAAACAGACATGCCCAACGAGGCGGAGGACTGAGACATGGCCATTACCAGTGCAAACCAGCTGGAGCTTTTGCAAACCGCCGAGGCCGTGGCCCGGGAAAAGATGATCGACCCCGTTCTGGTGGTCGAGGCTATGGAGGAATCCCTCGCCCGCGCGGCCAAATCGCGCTACGGGTCTGAACTGGATATCCGGGTCCATATCGACCGCAAAACCGGCAAAGCAACCTTCACCCGTGTGCGCACGGTGGTCGAGGAGGTTGAAAACCACTTTACCGAGCTGAACGTGAAAGAAGCGCAGGAAATCAAGGAGGGTGCGGTGATCGGCGATGAGATCATCGACGAAGTGCCGCCTGTGGAAATGGGCCGGATCGCCGCGCAATCGGCCAAACAGGTCATCCTTCAGAAGATTCGCGAAGCCGAACGCGATCGCCAATACGAGGAATTCAAGGACCGCGCCGGCACCATCATCAACGGCCAGGTCAAGCGCGAAGAATACGGCAATGTCATCGTCGATATCGGCCGGGGCGAGGCCGTTCTGCGCCGCAACGAGAAGATCGGCCGCGAAAGCTATCGCCCGAATGACCGGATCCGCGTCTATATCAAGGATGTCCGCCGCGAACCGCGCGGGCCGCAGATCTTTCTGTCGCGCACCGCGCCGGAATTTATGGCCGAACTGTTCAAGATGGAAGTGCCCGAAATCTATGATGGCATTATCGAGATCAAGGCCGTGGCCCGCGACCCCGGCAGCCGCGCCAAGATCGCCGTCATTTCCTATGACAGCTCCATTGATCCGGTCGGGGCCTGTGTCGGCATGCGCGGCAGCCGGGTGCAGGCGGTGGTGAACGAGCTTCAGGGTGAAAAGATCGACATCATCCCGTGGAACGATGATCAGCCGACGTTTCTGGTGAACGCGTTGCAGCCCGCCGAAGTGAGCAAGGTGGTTCTGGACGAGGACGCCGGCAAGATTGAAGTTGTCGTTCCCGATGACCAGTTGAGCCTTGCCATTGGCCGCCGCGGTCAGAACGTGCGTCTGGCCAGCCAGCTGACCGGCCTCGATATCGACATTCTGACAGAAGAAGAAGAAAGCACGCGTCGTCAGGCTGAGTTTGCCGAGCGCACGCAGATCTTCATGGACAACCTCGATCTGGATGAATTTTTCGCGCAGCTTCTGGTTGCCGAAGGCTTCACCTCGCTTGAGGAAGTGGCCTATGTCGACCAAAATGAACTGCTGGTCATTGATGGCGTCGATGAAGATACCGCCAAGGAGCTTCAGGCCCGCGCCCGCGACCATCTGGAAGAACTGAACAGACAGGCCCTGGAACGCGCCAAGGAACTGGGTGTGGAACAAAGCCTGATTGATTTCGAGGGTCTTACACCCCAGATGCTGGAGGCATTGGGCGAGGATGGCGTGAAAACGCTGGATGATTTCGCAACCTGCGCCGATTGGGAACTGGCCGGTGGCTGGACAACGGTCGACGGGCAGCGCGTCAAGGATGACGGGCTGTTGGAAAAATTCGACGTCAGCATGGAAGAAGCGCAGAACATGGTAATGACCGCGCGCCTGCAATTGGGATGGGTGACCATCGAGGAACTTGAAGAACGTGCCGCAGCCGAGGCGGAAGCCGCCGCCGCCGCACTGGAAGAGGAGGCCGAAGCCTGATCTCAGGCTTCGGAATCTGACCGGAATGACCCGGGGCGGCCAAACCAAATCGCGCGATGAAGCCGAAAGGCGCTGCATCGCAACCGGCGAAAGCCAGCCCAAATCGGGGCTGATCCGCTTTGTTGTGGGGCCGGATAATGTGATTGTGCCGGACCTGCTGGAAAAGCTGCCCGGCAGGGGGATCTGGGTTTCGGCCGATCCCGCAGCGCTGGCCAAGGCGGTTGACAAGAACCTGTTCAGCCGAGGGGCCAAGCAAATGGTCACGCTGCCCGATGGTTTGATTCAACAGGTCGAGGCCGGGCTGGCACGCCGCGTTGTGGATCTGATTTCACTGGCCCGGAAATCGGGCCGGGCGGTTTGCGGGTTCGAAAAAGTAAAGGGTTGGCTGGCCGATGGGCGGGCCAAGGTTCTGCTTCAGGCCTCTGACGGGTCCGAGCGGGGGAAAACGAAACTCTGGACGCCAGAAGGTGCTCGATACTTCGGCTGCCTGACGGCGCAGGAATTGGGTTTGGCATTCGGCCGCCAAAGTGTGATACATGGCGCGCTTGCGGCTGGTGGACTCGAACGACGTGTTGTAGAGGAGGCCTCGAAGCTGCGAGGCCTGCGCGGCACATACGGCGAAACTATCGCCGAGAAGGATGCGAAAGACGGATGAGCGATCAAGACGGTAAAAAAACACTGGGGCTATCTGGCGGCGCACGCAATGGCCGTGTGAACCAGAGCTTTTCGCGCGGGCGAACCAAAAGCGTTGTGGTAGAAACCAAGCGCAAACGTGTCGTGGTGCCCAGGCCCGGTGCATCGGGTGGCAGCGGATCGGGTGAAACCACCAAGCGACCCTCGGGCATTTCCGACGCCGAGATGGAGCGCCGCCTGAAGGCAATCAAGGCTGCGAAATCACGCGAAGTCGAAGAGGCCGAAACCCGCGCCCGCATCGAGCGTGAGCGCGAAGAAGAACGCAACCGCCGCCGCGCCGATATCGAGGCCAAGGAACGCGCCGAGCGCGAGCGCGTCGAGGCGCTGAAGACCAAGGCCGAGGATGACGAACGCCGCCAGGCAGAAGAACAAGCCCGCCGCACTGCCGGTCAAACCGCCGCTGCGGCCCCTGCGCCGGCAAAATCAGCCGCGGCCTCGCAACGTGCGCCGGTCAACAAACCCGGAACGCCCACCCCATCGCGTCGCGACAAGGACCGTGACGACAAGGGCGGACGCAACAAGGGCGGTGAACGCGACGGTCGCCGCACCGGCAAATTGACGGTGAACCAGGCCCTGACCGGCGGCGAAGGCGGTCGGCACCGGTCGATGGCAGCGATGAAGCGGAAACAGGAACGCGCCCGGCAAAAGGCCATGGGTGGACCTGTCGAGCGTGAAAAGATCATCCGTGACGTTCAGGTGCCGGAATCGATTATCGTGTCCGAACTTGCCAACCGCATGGCTGAACGTGTCGCAGATGTGGTCAAGGCCCTGATGAACATGGGGCTCATGGTCACCCAGAACCAGCCGGTTGATCAGGATACCGCTGAACTGATCGTCGAGGAGTTTGGCCACAAGATGGTCCGGGTTTCCGATTCCGACGTGGAACAGGTAATCGATTCGATTGATGACAAGGACGAAGATCTGGTCCCGCGCCCGCCGGTTATCACCATTATGGGCCATGTCGATCACGGCAAGACATCGCTGCTGGACGCGATCCGCAATACCAAGGTTGTCGCCGGCGAAGCAGGTGGCATCACGCAGCATATCGGGGCCTATCAGGTGACCACCGACACCGGCGCGGTGCTCTGCTTTCTGGATACGCCCGGCCATGCGGCGTTCACCTCGATGCGGGCCCGCGGGGCACAGGTGACAGATATCGTGGTGCTGGTCGTTGCCGCAGATGATGCCGTGATGCCGCAAACGGTTGAGGCGATCCACCATGCCAAGGCGGCAGGTGTGCCGATGATCGTTGCCATCAACAAGATCGACAAACCCGCCGCCGACCCGAACAAGGTGCGCACCGATTTGTTGCAGCATGAAGTTGTCGTCGAGGCGATGTCGGGCGAAGTTCAGGATGTCGAGGTTTCGGCCGTGACCGGCCAGGGCCTGGATGAATTGCTGGAATCCATCGCCTTGCAGGCCGAGATTCTGGAACTGAAAGCCAACCCCGATCGCGCCGCGCATGGGGCCGTTATCGAAGCGCAGCTGGATGTCGGACGCGGCCCTGTGGCCACGGTTCTGGTGCAAAACGGCACGCTGAGGCAGGGCGATATCTTTGTCGTGGGCGAACAATGGGGCAAGGTCCGGGCGCTGATCAACGATCAGGGCGACCGTGTGAAAGAGGCCGGGCCTTCGGTGCCGGTCGAGGTTCTGGGCCTGAACGGCACGCCCGAAGCGGGGGATGTTCTGAACGTCGTTGATACCGAAGCGCAAGCGCGCGAAATCGCTGATTACCGCAAACAGGCGGCCAAGGACAAACGCGCTGCTGCCGGGGCGGCCACGACGCTGGATCAGCTGCTGGCAAAAGCCAAGGCCGATGAAAGCGTCGCCGAATTGCCGGTGCTGGTGAAAGCGGATGTTCAGGGTTCGGCCGAGGCCATCGCACAGGCGCTGGACAAGATCGGCAATGAAGAAGTTCGCGTGCGGATGCTGCATTCGGGCGTTGGAGCCATCACCGAATCCGATATCACGCTTGCCGAAGCGTCCGGCGCGCCTGTGATTGGCTTTAACGTGCGGGCCAATGCGCCGGCACGCAGTGCGGCCAACCAGAAAGGCGTCGAAATCCGCTACTACTCGGTGATCTACGATCTGGTTGACGACGTAAAAGCGGCGGCCTCCGGTCTTTTGTCTGCCGAAGTGCGGGAAAACTTCATCGGATATGCCGAGATCAAAGACACGTTCCGCGTCACTGGCATTGGCAATGTCGCCGGTTGTCTGGTGACCGAAGGCATCGCTCGCCGGTCTGCCGGGGTGCGTCTGCTGCGCGACAATGTGGTGATCCACGAAGGCACGCTGAAAACCCTCAAACGCTTCAAGGATGAGGTGAAAGAGGTTCAGTCCGGTCAGGAATGCGGCATGGCATTCGAAAATTACGACGATATCCGCAAAGGCGATGTCATCGAGATCTTCGAGCGCGAGGAAATCGAGCGCGCGCTGGCCTGATCCGATCAGACCCCATTGAAATCCGAGGGCGTCCCGGCGGGGCGCCCTTTTTCTGTTGAACAAATGAAACCGGGCGGCCCGATCGGCCGCCCGTTACAATCTGATGGGTTGGAAAATCAATCGGAGGATTCTTCCTCCTCCATCATGTCGTCATCATCCATCATATCATCATCATCCATCATCATCGGGGCCAGCGACACCAGCATGGCCCAGATATTGGCGATATCTTCCTCACTCGCGCGCTGCGGAGACATCGAGCTGCGCACGCCGTCCTGCCCGGTATATTCGCGCAGGAATTCGGTTGCATTCGGGACATATTCTTCAAAGGTTTCTTCAGACCAGACCAGACCGGCTTCGGCCGCGGCAACCATTGCGGGGCTATAGCGGAAGCCTTCGACTGATCCCGCCGCGCGACCTGCAATGCCAAAAAGATTGGGGCCGGTGCGGCCGTTACGACCTACAAGAACCTCACCATCATCATTGCGCACGACATGGCAGGCAATACAGGACCGAAATGCAGCTTCGCCCGCCGCGGCATCGCCAGAGGGGCCATCATCGCTGTCGGCATAGGCCATCGGTGCCGCCAGAAGTGCGGTGACAAGAGTAAGATTGCGGATCATTTAGGTGCTCCTTGTTAAGGTGTGCCTGTTGTATAAACGGTTCCATTCCCGAATGACCCGGATAATTTGTTACAGGCGATCAAATATGAGCGATCAAGTGTTCCTGACCTGCCCTTGTGACCGCTTTCGCCGGGGGTCATATATGGCCCCAGAAGGAGAGCGCCATGAGCACATCAATTTTTCCGGGCTGGCACGGCACGACCATAATCGGCGTTCGCAAGGGCGGCGAAGTTGTGGTCGCCGGGGACGGTCAGGTCAGCCTTGGCCAAACCGTCATCAAGGGAACCGCCAAGAAAGTGCGCCGCCTGTCGCCCGGTGGATATGACGTTGTGGCGGGATTTGCCGGATCGACCGCCGATGCGTTCACTCTGCTCGAACGTCTTGAGGCCAAGCTGGAGGCAACGCCCGGCCAATTGGCGCGCGCCAGCGTTGAACTGGCCAAGGATTGGCGCACCGATAAATACCTGCAAAAGCTGGAGGCGATGCTGATCGTGACCGATGGCACCGATCTGCTGGTGATCACCGGGGCCGGTGACGTTCTGGAGCCTGAACACGGCATCGCGGCCATCGGATCGGGTGGCAATTTTGCGTTGGCCGCTGCGCGCGCCCTGATCGACAGTGACAGGGGTGCCGAGGATATCGCGCGGCGGGCCATGGCCATCGCTGCCGATATCTGTGTCTACACCAACGGAAACCTGACGGTCGAGCGGATCGGAAAATGACCGCTATCTCGCGCGACGACCTTCGCGCCGCCGTGGGCGCAGGCATGCTGACCGAAGCACAGGCCGCGTCGCTGATTGCGCTGTCGCAAACCCGCAGCGGCGTTCGGCAACACATGTCGGGGCTGGATGAACCGTTCGAACTGTTTCGGGGTTTCAACGAGGTTTTCATTATCGTCGGGCTGACCATTCTGTTCAGCGGCTGGCTTGGACTGACCGGCGCAACACTCACCGGTTTCACCAGCAATGGATCCATCCTGACGATGATCTATGCGGTTGTGGCAATGGCAACGATTACCCTGCTGGCCCGCTATTTCACTCTCAAACGCCGCATGGTTGGCCCGTCCATTGCGCTGGCGATCTTTTTCGCTCTGACGGCGGGCCAGTTGGGGGCATCACTTGGCTGGATGATGCGCGCCAACCTGCCGGAATGGCTTACCATGGCTGCGGGCACGGCCACGGTTCTGCTATGCGTCTACTACCTTTTGTTCCGGGTGCCCTTTACCATGGCGTTGATCGCCGTTGGCGTTTTCATGACGGGTTTTGGCCTGGTCTCGATCGGCGGCACATTGCCCGAAGACCCGACCGACATGTTCCTGCTGACCAATGACGGCCCCTTTGCCATTCTGACCATGGCGCTTGGGCTGGTCGGTCTGACCATAGCGATGTGGTTCGATATGAGCGATCCGCACCGCATTTCGCGCCGCGCCACCAGCGGGTTCTGGCTGCATATCGTCGCTGCCCCCGCCATCGTGAACACCGTGGCACTGACCCTGTTCGAGATCGGCACCCTGCCGGCGCAACTGGCGCTTATCGGTTTCGTTACCGCGATGGCGGTTTTCGCAATCGTGATCGACCGCCGGTCTTTCCTGGTTTCTGCCGTGGGTTACATCGTGGCGCTGTCGATGACGGTGATCGAGGGCCAGGCCTTCATCGCTATTTTGTTGCTTGGCCTCGGCCTTGTTCTGTTGGGGGCAAAATGGGAAGCCATCCGCCGTGCCCTGATGACTATTTTACCCGCCTTTCCCGGCAAAACCCGCCTTCCGCCCTGGGAATTGCCGCCACTTGAGGAGCCCACCCCATGACCGACCTGACCCCGCGCGAAATCGTCAGCGAACTGGACCGTTTTGTCATCGGCCAGAAAGACGCCAAACGCGCCGTCGCCGTGGCGCTGCGCAACCGGTGGCGGCGCAAGCAACTGGCCGACGATCTGCGCGATGAGGTCTATCCAAAAAACATCCTGATGATCGGGCCCACGGGCGTCGGCAAGACCGAAATCAGCCGTCGCTTGGCCAAACTGGCCCATGCGCCGTTTCTGAAGGTCGAGGCCACGAAATTCACCGAAGTCGGCTATGTCGGCCGCGATGTGGAACAGATCATCCGCGATCTGGTCGATAATGCGATCCTGCAACAGCGCGCCACGATGCGCGAAGAGGTCAAGGCGCGGGCCGAAGCCGCGGCCGAGGAACGGGTGATCGAGGCCATCGCAGGAACTGATGCCCGTGAACAGACCCGCGACATGTTCCGCAAGAAGCTGCGGGCCGGGCTGCTGGATGATCACGAGATCGAGCTGGATGTGGCCGACAATTCCAACCCGATGAGCATGTTCGAGATCCCGGGACAGCCGGGCCAGAATATGGGCATGATGAACCTGGGCGACATGTTCGGCAAAGCCTTTGGCGGGCGCACCACACGGCGCAAACTGAAGGTGCGCGAAAGCTATGATATTCTGATCGGAGAAGAGGCCGACAAGCTGCTGGACGATGAGAAGGTTACCAAGGCGGCGCTGGAGGCTGTCGAACAGAACGGTATCGTGTTCCTGGATGAGATCGACAAGGTTTGCGCCCGGGCCGATGCCCGCGGGGCAGATGTCAGCCGTGAAGGCGTGCAGCGCGACCTGCTACCGTTGATCGAGGGCACCACCGTTTCCACCAAACACGGGCCCATCCAGACCGATCATATCCTTTTCATCGCTTCCGGGGCGTTCCATACTGCCAAACCGTCCGACCTGCTGCCCGAACTTCAGGGCCGCCTGCCGATCAGGGTTGAGCTGCGCCCCCTGACCGAAGAGGATTTCGTGCGTATCCTGACCGAAACCGATAATGCCCTGACCCGGCAATATACCGCCCTGATGGCGACCGAGGAGGTCGAAGTCAGTTTTACCGATGATGGCATCGCCGTGCTGGCCAATATTGCGGCTGAAGTAAACCAGAGCGTCGAGAATATCGGCGCGCGCAGACTGTATACCGTGATGGAGCGGGTGTTTGAGGAGCTGAGCTTTACCGCGCCCGACCGCGGCGGCGATGCGGTGATCGTGGATGCCGCATTTGTAGAGGAAAACCTGGGCGCGCTGATGAAATCCGCTGATATCGCGCGCTATGTGCTATAGCGGCTGCGACACCGCATTTTTCCGGGCCCCGCCCCCATGATTCGACACACGCTGTTCGCCTTGGCATTGCTGCTTTCCGCCTGCGGCGATCCGCCCCGCATCGCCATGGTGACCGACAGCGCCGAGATTTCGGCCACCCGAACCGTGTTTGTTGCCACCAACCGCATCTTTGAAGATCAGCGGTTCACAGCCGGCCGCAGCGATGCGGTGGAATATACTCGGTTCGAGGTCTCGATCCCGCCTGAGCGCGAAGTCGGAGAGATTTCCTGGGCGCGCGGTCGGTTTGACCCGCGCCGCGATTTTGGCGTGTCACGCGCAGATCGCTATGTCAGCGATGCCGGGTTCCGCGCCGATATTTCGCGCCAATTGCGCGCCCTTCCGGCCCGCGACCGAGAAGTCGTGGTCTTTATCCACGGCTATAACAACAATTTTGCCTCGGGTCTGTTTCGGGTGGCACAACTGGCGCATGATTATAATACGCCGGGCATTGTCACGCATTTTTCCTGGCCCAGTGCCGGCCAACCCCTTGGCTATGTGTTTGACCGGGAAAGCGCCACCTTCTCTCGCGACGCATTGGAGGTGTTCCTGCGCGATCTTTCCGCCGCTGGCGCTGATCGTATCTTGCTGGTCGGCCATTCGGTCGGCGCGTTCCTGACCATGGAAACCCTGCGCCAGATCCGTATTTCGGGCGATGACGCGGTGCTGCGAGACCTGTCGGGGGTGGTCCTGATCTCACCCGATATCGACATCGAGGTGTTCCAGTCCCAGGCCCGCGCGCTGGACCCCTTGCCGCAGCCCTTTGTCATTTTCACCTCGCGCCAGGATCGGGCACTTCGCCTGGTGGCCGGGATCACCGGGCGTGAAAACCGGCTTGGCACGCTTGGCACGGTCGAGGATGTGGCCGAGTTTGAAATCACCATGATTGACCTGTCGGAATTCGATGGCGGCCCCGGCGATTGGGCGAACCATTCCACCTTTGCCACCTCACCAACGTTGATCGGGTTGCTTGGCGGTATTCCTGCCTTTGGCAACGCACAAACAGAGAACCCCGTTGGGCTGTTGCCTGGAACTGTCCTGACCATCCGAAACGCAACCCAGATTCTGCTGACCCCCAACCTTCAATGACCGGGTTCATCGGCTTTCTGCGCGCCATCTTCATATGCCGGGGCAGATGTCGGGTATCGCAATATGATTTTCATCGCCTCGCTATTGCCGGCTGCGGGCGTGATGGGGGCACGCGCGGGCCCATGGCCGTCGCGCGAAAGCTCGTCACAATCGCAAATGCCATGTGCAAATCACGCCAGATATGGGGCGTTCAGAACGCGTGAGGGGTATTGTTGCTAGCGTGCCCGGCGCAAATAGACGTAATAGGCCCCGGTTCCACCATGGCGCAGATGCGCCTCGCGGATATCCAGAACGAACCGCCCAAGCGGCGGTGCATGCAGCCAGTTTGGCACCTGATGTTTCAACACCCCGCGGCGTATCGGGATCGGGCCGGGATCATCGCGGTGTTTGCCCTTGCCGGTGATGACCAGAAGCAGCCGCTTGCCATCATCATGGGCGGATTGAATAAATCGGATCAGCGCAGGGTGGGCCTGTGCCAATGTCATGCCATGCAGGTCGATACGCCCTTCTGGCTTCAGCTTGCCGCGCTGCATCTTCTTATGTGTGCCGTGATCCATCTGGATCGGGGCCTGCGCCAACCGCTCCGAGATTGACGGGGCCAATTGACTGCCCGGAATCATGTCGCGCGCGGTTTCGCCAATGCGGAAATCCTGAACTTCGAAACTTTGCTTGCGTTTTGCTGGGGTGGGGGTGGCCTTGGCTTCGTCCACAAACCGCGGTTTTTGCAACCGTGCCGGGGCAACGGTTCGGGCCACGGCTGACCAAAGTTTCCGGTCCTCCTGGCTGAGGGTTCTTGGCGGGCGACGGGCCATGATCAGATCCCTGGCGCGGCCAGATTGGCGATCTCGATCGGGAGCAGGACAACCATCCGCCCCGGGTCGCGGATGCGGCCTGCCGCCAATCCCGCCGCATCGCCGGTGCCGTAGAAAATATCGGCACGTTGCGGCCCCTGAATAGCCGAGCCGGTATCCTGGGCAATCATCAATCGACGCAAGGGGGTTTCGCCGTCCTTTTCGATCCAGACCGGTGCGCCAAGGGGGGTGTAATCGGGATCCACCGCAATCGTGCGCATCGCCGTGATGGACCGGTTCATCGCGCCCAACGGACCATCTTCGGGGTTGCGGGTGCTGATCTGACGGAAAAACACGTAAGACGGGTTGGTATAGAGCAATTCACGCCCCTGATCGGGGTTGCGACGCACCCAGTTCCGGATCACCTGCGCAGATACCTGATGTGGCTGATACACACCGCGCCGGACCAGCTCCTGCCCGACCGAACGATACTGGTGCCCGTTGCGCCCGCCATAGCCCACACGGATCACTGTGCCATCAGGCAGGCGGATCTGGCCGGAGCCCTGGATTTGCAGAAAAAACAGCTCAACCGAATCGTCGACCCAGGCGATCTCGAGCCCGCGCCCCTCCAGCACGCCGCTTTCCTCGATTTCCCGGCGGGTGCGCCAAAGGCCGGTAACTTCGGGCGGCAGGCTGTAAACGGGGAAACGGAAGCGGCTGGTGCGCACGCGCGATCCGTCCAGCTCAGGCTCGAAATACCCGGTGAAAAGCGCAGGGTCGGCCCCGCCGAATATCACCGGGCGAAAGAAAAGTTCGAAAAACGTGCGGGCATTTGGCCCCTGATCGGCCAAGGCGCACATACGGGACCATTCGCCCTCGGCCATATCGGGGCAGGTGTTGCGAAAAACAGCCAGGGCGGCTTCGTGGTCATCCTCGGCCCAACCGTCGAGGTCGTCAAAACCGAGAATTTCGGCCCTAACCTGGGCCATGGCCTCGGTTCCAAATGCGGCAAAGGCCGAAAACAGGAATGCTATCAGCCCGCCGCGCATGGTTCATCCGCCGGTGGCCACCAGGACCCAATTGGGATTGTCGCTGCCCATCTTGCGGGCAAATGTCCAGACGTCGCGTTGGCGTTTGATCGCGTTGGGATCACCCTCGACAATTTCACCGTCGGCATTGCGCACAACCGAAGTCAGCTCGGCCACAAAGCGCACGGTGATCTGTGCCTCGGACGTGTTGCGGTTGAATTCGGCTTCCTGCAATACCAGTTCTCGCACCCCGACAAAGCTTGCTTCAATGGTCAGGCCCTGCGCTTCACGGTCGGAAATCACCTGCTCGAATGAGTCCATGACATCATCCGCCAGGAACGGGCGTAGCGCTTCGACATCGCCGTTTTCAAAGGCCATCAGAATCATTTCATATGCACCACGCGCGCCGCCCAGAAATTCCGAGACGCTAAAGTCGTTTTCGGCCATCTTCATTGCGGCCAGTGCCTTGGCCGACGCGCTGCCCTCTTCGACATGGTCGGTAATATCGCGGTCCGGTCCGCCCTCGATCACTTCGAAATCGCGGCGTCGGTCGGGGGGTCTGCGGGTGACGCGCTGAAGGGGCTGCGATTCGTGTCCATCCCGTGTTCCCAACACGCTGCGCAGCTTGAGAATCAGGAAAATCGCAATCCCGACCAGCACCAGCAATTGCAAAAGGGATGAGTTCATCATCACGGCGACCTCTTCATGGGTTATGGGCCTACAAATCGGCCCCAATGGCACATATGTAGGGATGAGGGGCGGGCAAGTCCATGCGCCAAAGCCCCTGAAAATCGGTGCTTTGACAAGAAAGGATGCGTTATGTGGCTGTTTTTTCTGTTCATCGGCGTGCCGATCATCGAGATCGCCCTGTTTATCCAGGTAGGCGGTTGGTTGGGCCTGTGGCCGACGCTGGCGATTGTGGTTCTGACCGCACTTGCCGGCACGATGATGGTCCGGTCTCAGGGCGCGCAGGCTTTGGCGAATTTACAGCGCAGCTTCAATGACCTGCACGATCCAACCGAGCCTCTGGCCCATGGCGCGATGATCCTGTTTTCCGGTGCTTTGCTGCTTACACCGGGGTTTTTCACCGACGCGTTGGGCTTTGCACTGCTGATCCCGGCCTTTCGCAAATATGTGATGCGCCAGATTGGCAAGCGCATTCAGGTCAGGTCTGTTGTGGCAGGGCAGGTGCAATGGGCCTCCGATACCCGCGATTCCGTCATTGATGGCGATTATGAGGTCGAGGAAGGCACAAACAGGCCGCCTTCGGGCTGGACCCGGCATTGAGGCCGCCAGACGGGTCTGATAAACCGCGTCGAGTGAGAATTATTGGAGAGCCTCATGGCCGAAGAAAACGGGGCCGACGCCCCTGAAGAAACCGCCGCCGCGCCAGATGCGCCGGTGATGCCGAAAATGCAGATCCTCGGGCAGTTCATCCGCGACATGTCGTTCGAGAACATCGCCGCCCAGAAGGGTGTCCAGGGCAATGCGCAGCCCGAAGTGCAGTTGCAGATCGGTGTCGAGGGACGTAAGCGGCCTGCCGAAAATCAATATGATGTCATCGTTAAACTGAAGGTCGACAGCAAGACCAAGGAAGACAAAGCACAGATATTCCTGATCGAAATGGAATATGCAGGGATTTTCTCGATTGAAAACGTCAAGCCCGAGCAGCTGCACCCATTCCTGCATATCGAATGCCCGCGGATGCTGTTTCCCTATATCCGCCGGATCGTCTCGGATGTGACCCGTGATGGCGGGTTCCCGTCGCTTAACCTTGATAACGTGGATTTCGTGCAGGTCTACCGCACCGATCTGGCCCGCCGCGCACAGGCCAAACCGCGCGCGGACGCCTAAAGCGTCTTCCAGACTGCACCGTCGCCCAGATCGTCAATGAAACTGTCATGGGCGGCGGTTTCCTCTGCCGTCAGGCGGGGGGGCAGCGATGTCGGGCGCGGCCGTGGACGCCAGGTTTCGGTATCCTGACCCATGCCAGAGCTTTGACGCTGCGTTTTCAGCACGAAATCTGGCTGTCGGCCGCCGACCAGTTCAAGGTAAACCTCTGCCAGAATCTCGGAATCGAGCAGCGCACCGTGCTTTTCGCGGGATGAGTTATCAATTCCAAAACGTCGGCAAAGCGCGTCGAGCGAGGCCGGGGAGCCGGGGAATTTTCGCCGTGCGATCGCCAGGGTATCCAGCGATCGAGACATCGGAAGGACCGGTCTTCCGGCCCGTTCAAGCTCTGCATTCAAAAATTTCATGTCGAAACTGGCATTGTGGATGACCAATAGCCCATCACCGATGAAATCCAGAAATCCCTGTGCAATGTCACGAAAGACCGGGTGACCGCGCAAAAATTCGTCGCCCAGTCCATGCACCGCAAAAGCGGCCTCGGGCATTGCGCGTTCCGGATTGATATACTGGTGATATACCCGCCCGGTGGGCAGGTGATTGAACAGCTCGACGCATCCGATTTCAACAATCCGGTCCCCTTCGGCGGGTTCAAAACCGGTGGTTTCGGTATCAAGAACGATTTCACGCATCACAGGCCTTCCGTCAGATTGTCAATCAATGCATTCACTTTACGCCGCGCCAAGCCCATGTCGTATGTCTCGATAACATAGTCTGCTTGTTGTCTTTTTTCTGCATCCGGCATCTGTCGGGCAAGGATGGCGGCAACGGTTTTCTCGGTCATTCCCGGGCGTTCCATCACGCGGCGGCGTTGCTCTTTGGCATCAACCGATACGACCAGAACGGCGTCCATCCGGTCGGCCGCGCCGGTTTCGAACAGCAGCGGGATATCCAGCACCACCAGAGGCGCATCAGAATTGTCGTCCAGAAACGCGGCCCGGTCCTGCGCAACAAGCGGGTGAACCACGGCCTCGATCTGTTTCAACGCCGTCGGATCCCGGGTGATCCATTCCTTCAACACGGCCCGGTCAACCGCCCCATTCATCACGGCCTCCGGGCAGATCCGGGCAATCATCGGCCCCGCAGCACCACCAACACCATAAAGCCGATGCACCGCGGCATCGGCATCCCAGACCGGAACGCCCGCCGCGCGAAAGAAATCAGACGTCGTTGACTTGCCCATTCCGATGGACCCTGTCAGCCCGAGAACAAAGCTCATTCCGCCAACACCGCCACGCGCAGATCATCATCAACTTCCGGGGTTTGTCCGAACCAGCGTTCAAACCCCGGAGCCGCCTGATGCAGCAGCATGCCCAGGCCGTCGATGGTGTGGCAGCCGATCTCGGCGGCGTCGCGCAACAAATCAGTTTCCAGCGGCGTATAGACGATATCAGAGACTACGGTTTTCGGGTGCAGCCGGTCCAGATTGATATGAAGCGGCTGCCCGCCCGCCATGCCCAGGGATGTGGTGTTGACCAAAAGGGCGGCTTCATCCAGCAGTTCGGGAATGCGGGTCCAGTCCATGACCTGCACCCGGGCCCCGAAATTCTGGTGCAAGGCCTCAGCCCGGGCGCGGGTGCGGTTCACAACAAAGACTTTCGGGCAGCCTTCGGCCAACAGCGTGCAGATAATGGCACGTGCGGCACCGCCCGCCCCCAGAACCAGCGCCGGGCCTTCCGCGGCGCTCCAGCCCGGGGTGTATTGTTTCACGTTCTCAATGAACCCCGCGCCATCGGTATTATCGGCCTGAAGCCTGCCATTGGCGGTAAAGGTCAGCGTATTGGCGGCCCCGATCAACGCCGCGCGATCCGTCACGCCATCGGCGATCTGCAGCACGGTTTCCTTATGCGGGATCGTGACATTGACCCCGGAAAAACCAAGTTCGGGCAACAGACGCAGCGTATCATGCAAGGTGTCGCGGGTGACATGCAGCGGCACGTAATGCCCGTCTATGCCATAGCGCGCCAGCCAGTGGCCATGCAGACGCGGTGATCGGCTATGCGCTATCGGGTCACCGATCACTCCGGCAAGCAGCAGCTTTTCGATCATCCCTCGATTACCCCCCGTTGGGTCAAAAAGCCGATCAGCTCGAGCAGCGGCAGACCCAGAACCGTAAAGTAGTCGCCTTCGATGTGACTGAACAGCCGCGATCCCTCCTGCTCCAGTTTGTAACTGCCCACGGAATCGGCAATTCCCGGCCAGTTCCGGCTCATGTATTTGGCGATGTAATCGTCGCTGAGATCCCGCATCAGCAACCGCACCTGCCCGACATGACGCCAGACAGGTTCTCCGTTTTCATAGATGACGATGGCCGAGAGCAGTTTGTGTTGCTGCCCGCGCAGCATGATCAACTGTGAAATCGCATCCTCCAACCCGGCGGGTTTCGACAGCACGCTGCCGCGGAAATCCAGAACCTGATCACAGCCAATAACCATGGCGGCGGGGTGCCTGGTGGCGATTTTGCGGGCTTTCAATTCGGCCAGGGTATCAGCAATATCACGCGCGGTGGCACCGTCATGGACCATCGAGGCCACGATCGTCGTCTCGTCGATCCGGGCGGTCTGCGCCTTGAACTGGATACCAGCCTGCTTGAGCAGATTTTGACGGATCTCGGATGCAGAGGCCAGGATGAGAGCGGTCATTGTATAACTCTATGAACAAGTCACGGGAAAACCCCGGGACTGGACTCTGTATAACTTGGGGCTTTGGCGAAATTCAACGAAGTTGGTCGGGTTATCGGGGATTAGTCCGCAAGTTACCCCTGGGGATCAACAACCCACAGATGTTGGTTGAAAAGGCGGACCCTGTGCCAGGTTATCCAATGGATGTGGTGAAACCATGCACTGGCAATCTTAATGTAACCATTTGTAAATAAATGATATAAAATGTTATCCAAGGCATCCCACATGGGTTGGTGACATCTGTGAAAGATGTGGGTGGTTCTGTGGGTGGTTCGCGCCAATCTGACTTATCCTTGTTATCCAGAGGACCAACAACAACAACATCTTTTCTTTCTTTCTAATTTATTATTGAAGAGAGGCATGCAAAGGAGCGTGACATGATCGGTGAATATCTGGCGGCGGCCTATCCTTGGACCAAGAGCCTGCATGTCATCTCGGTCATTGCCTGGATGGCCGGCCTGTTCTATCTGCCGCGCCTTTTTGTCTATCACGCAGAACGCGTTGAGACCGCTGGTGAAACCGACGCATTGTTTCAGATAATGGAATATCGGTTGCTGCGCGCGATCATGAACCCCGCGATGATTGCAACCTGGGTGTTCGGCCTTGCCCTGGTGTTTACACCGGGCGTCCTTTACTGGGGCGATCTTTGGCCCTGGGCCAAGGCTGGTGCCGTTCTGGCCATGACGTGGTTTCACCACTGGCTGGCATTGCGCCGCAAAGAGTTCTCAAAAGGTGAAAACATACGCACCGGGCGCATCTATCGGATCATGAACGAAGTGCCGACCCTGTTGCTGATCATCATCGTTGTCTCGGTGATTGCGCGGCCTTTTAGCTAGGGCCGGTTGACTTGGCCGCCAACGCGACTTATTTCGCTGATCAACGGGGCCGTCCGGCCTTTGCCGTTTTCCTCTGTAAACGACTTCTCTGGTGTGCCGCGTGAGGTATTGCCATGCGAGCGACGAGATAATCATCATGACAACTGAACAATTGCACCTGGCTGATCTGAAGGCCAAAACCCCCAAAGACCTGCTGGCGATGGCCGAGGAACTGGAGATCGAAAACGCGTCGACCATGCGCAAGGGCGAGATGATGTTTTCGATCCTGAAAGAACGCGCCGAAGATGGCTGGGAGATCTCTGGCGATGGTGTGCTGGAGGTGTTGCAGGACGGGTTCGGCTTCTTGCGGTCACCCGAGGCCAATTATCTGCCCGGTCCCGATGATATCTATGTTTCGCCCGAAATGATCCGAAAACATTCGTTGCGCACCGGCGATACGGTTGACGGGGTTATCAATGCGCCGCGGGAAAATGAGCGCTACTTTGGCCTGGTGAAGGTCGTCATGATCAATTTCCAGGATCCCGAGCAGGCGCGCCACAAGATCAACTTTGACAATCTGACGCCGCTTTACCCCGATGAGCGGATGATCATGGAAACCGCGGATCCCACAAGAAAAGACCGGTCCGCACGTATCATCGATCTTGTTTCACCGATCGGAAAAGGCCAGCGCTGTCTTATCGTGGCACCGCCGAGAACCGGTAAAACCGTTCTGCTGCAAAATATCGCCCATTCGATCGAACAAAACCACCCGGAATGCTATCTGATCGTGCTGTTGATCGATGAGCGGCCGGAAGAAGTAACCGACATGCAGCGCTCGGTAAATGGCGAAGTCGTGTCCTCTACCTTTGACGAACCGGCAACCCGGCATGTTGCCGTGGCCGAAATGGTGATCGAGAAAGCCAAACGTCTGGTTGAACACAAGCGGGATGTTGTCATCCTGCTCGATTCGATCACCCGCCTGGGGCGCGCCTTCAACACTGTGGTTCCATCATCGGGCAAGGTTCTGACCGGCGGTGTGGATGCCAACGCGCTGCAACGGCCGAAACGGTTCTTTGGTGCCGCGCGCAATATCGAAGAGGGCGGGTCACTCACCATCATCGCCACCGCGCTGATCGACACTGGCAGCCGCATGGATGAGGTGATCTTTGAAGAATTCAAAGGCACCGGCAACTCCGAGATCGTGCTGGACCGAAAGGTTGCCGATAAACGCGTGTTCCCGGCGATGGACATCCTCAAATCCGGCACCCGGAAAGAGGAACTGCTGGTCGACAAGGGCGATCTGCAAAAGACATTCCTGCTGCGGCGCATTCTGAACCCGATGGGGACCACGGATGCCATCGAGTTTTTGATCTCGAAACTGAAGCAGACCAAGACCAATGCCGATTTCTTCGATTCAATGAACAGCTGACCTTCTGGCCGGAGGCCGTGCGATGGAAACGATCTATGCACTGGCCACCGCGCCGGGCAAAGCGGGCGTTGCCGTGATTAGACTTTCCGGGCCTGAGGCCGGTCAGGTCGCCACGGCGCTTGCCGGCGACCTGCCGGGCATTGGCACCGCGCGATTGCGCATGTTGCGTGATGCGGCCGGTGCGCCGCTTGATAGTGCGTTGGTTTTGCGATTTGCCGCCCCAAACAGCTTCACTGGCGAGGATGTGGTCGAGCTGCAGACCCATGGCAGCCCCGCCAGCGTCAGGGCGGTGCTGAACGCGATTGAAGCCACCGGTCGGGCGCGCATGGCAGAGCCGGGGGAATTTACCCGCCGCGCCCTGGAAAATGATCGGATGGATCTGGCGCAGGTCGAGGGGCTTGCCGATTTGATCGACGCCGAGACCGAAGCGCAGCGGGCGCAGGCTTTGCGGGTTCTGTCTGGCGCATTGGGCGATCTGGTGGAGCGTTGGCGGGCGGATCTTTTGCGCGCGACGGCTTTGTTGGAAGTGACCATCGACTTTGCCGATGAAGAGGTGCCGGTGGATGTCGGGCCGGAGGTGCGTGATCTGCTTGCCGGTGTGATTTCCTCGTTGCAGAGCGAGATTGCGGGCGTCGCCGTGGCCGAGCGGATCCGGGACGGGTTCGAAGTGGCAATTCTTGGGGCCCCGAATGTTGGGAAATCTACACTTCTCAATATGTTAGCGGGCCGAGAGGCTGCTATAACTTCTGAAATCGCAGGTACGACTCGCGATGTGATCGAAGTTCGGATGGACCTGCACGGATTGCCTGTGACCTTTCTGGATACCGCAGGTTTGCGGGAATCCGGTGACGCCATCGAGCGGATCGGCGTTGACCGCGCCCTGGCACGCGCCGAGGCTGCCGACATTCGGGTGTTTCTTAAATCCTCCCCGGGTGATGAGCCTTTGATCGAACTCCGCGAGGGGGATCTTGTCTTGCTAGGGAAGGGCGATCTGTTCCTGGATTCCGCTGACGGAATTTCCGGTGTGACCGGCCTGGGTGTGCAAAAACTGATTGATACTTTGGTTGCCACGCTTGAAAGGCGAACCGCCCGACAGGCCACGGCCACGCATATTCGCCATCAACAGGCGATGGAGGCTGCCATGGCCTCTTTGGAAACAGCGCTTTCTGAGGTAAAAGCCGGATCAGACCGGACGGAAATTGTTGCGGAGCATCTGCGCCATGCTATTCGGCGGTTGGATTCGCTGATTGGGCGGCTGGATGTCGAGATGGTTCTGGGCGAAATATTCTCTCGGTTCTGTCTTGGGAAATAGGAGTGTTTCACGTGAAACATCTTGATTTCGATATTGTGGTTATCGGCGGCGGTCATGCCGGTGCAGAGGCGGCGCATGTCGCAACCCGTGCCGGCGCGCGTGTGGCTTTGCTGACATTGAAAGCTGAAAACATTGGGGTCATGTCCTGCAACCCGGCAATCGGCGGTTTGGGCAAGGGCCATCTGGTACGAGAGATTGATGCTTTGGGCGGCGCTATGGGCCGCGCAGCAGATGCGTCAGGCATCCAGTTTCGGCTGCTGAACCGGCGAAAAGGACCCGCCGTGCAAGGGCCGCGCACGCAAACGGACCGAAAGCTTTATCGCCTGGCCATGCAAGCGGAGCTGGCAAACCTGCCGGACCTGACCGTGATTGAAGGCGAAGCCGCCGACTTTCTGATGGATCGGGGCCGTGTTTGCGGCGTCAGGCTGGCCGATGGGTCGGAAATCAAGGCGCGGGCTGTCGTTTTGACAACAGGCACCTTCCTGCGCGGTGTCATTCATATTGGCGACATCCAACGCCCGGGTGGTCGGATGGGCGACAAGCCTTCCGTGTTACTGGCCGATCGTATCGACGAGTTTGGACTGCCGCTTGGGCGCCTGAAGACCGGGACGCCGCCGCGTTTGAGCGGTAAGACCATTGATTGGAATGTTTTGGAGCTTCAACCGGCCGATGATGACCCGGTGATGTTTTCTTTCCTGTCCAAAGGCCCTCAGGCCCGCCAGGTGTCCTGTGGGATTACCCATACAAATGCCCAGACACATGAGATCATTCGCGAGAACCTGAATAGATCTGCGATGTATGGCGGCCATATTGAAGGTGTCGGCCCGCGTTATTGCCCGTCGATCGAAGATAAGGTGGTTCGGTTTTCCGACAAGGACTCGCACCAGATCTTTCTTGAACCAGAAGGGCTTGATGACGACACCATCTATCCGAACGGAATATCGACCTCTCTGCCCGAAGATGTGCAGGTAGATTATGTGCGGTCGATCCGTGGGCTTGAACAGGCCAGGATATTGCAGCCCGGTTACGCCATTGAATATGATTACGTCGATCCGCGCGCCCTGACACCGACATTGGAGGTCAAGGATGCGCCCGGCTTGTATCTTGCCGGTCAGATCAACGGCACCACCGGATATGAAGAGGCCGCAGCGCAGGGTTTGGTGGCGGGGCTGAATGCAGCTCATGCGGTTCTTGGCCTGGATCCGGTGCATATTGGCCGCGACGAAGGGTATATCGGCGTGATGATTGATGATCTTGTGACCCGCGGCGTTACTGAACCCTATCGGATGTTTACCTCGCGCGCGGAATTCCGGCTGACGCTGCGTGCCGATAATGCGGATCAACGCCTGACCCCGAAGGCAATGGCGCTTGGGATTATCGGGTCGGAGCGGGCGGCTGTTTTCGAAGATAAAATGGAGCGCTTGACGAAAGGGTATGTCGTTATGCGCGGGCTTAGCCTGACCCCGACCGAGGCGCGGCGGCATGGGTTGAACGTCAACCAGGATGGTCAAAGGCGCATCGCTTTGGATTTACTTGGTTTTCCCGATATATCCATGGAAGATCTTGCAGGTATCTGGCCGGTGTTGAATTCGCTCGATACCGAAACGCGGGCACAGCTTTCACGTGAGGCGCTTTATGCCAAGTATATTGAACGGCAAAAATCCGATGTCGCTGCGTTGCGGCGGGACGAGGCCGAACATATCCCGGAAAATCTCTCTTATGACGGTATCGATGGTTTGTCGAACGAACTACGCGGCAAACTGACCTTGATCCGCCCGCAGACCCTTGGCCAAGCTGGCAGAATCGACGGTATGACACCGGCGGCGCTCACGATATTGCTGATGAAAATCCGCCAGTTTGACCGGAAACGCGCATGAATGAGGCAGAGGCCAAGGCGTGGTTTCAGCACAATGTTTCACGTGAAACAATTGAGCGATTGGAGATCTATGCCGCAGCATTGGCCAAATGGCAAAAGGCCATCAATCTGGTATCAAGCAGCACGATACCGGACCTTTGGACGCGCCACTTTCTTGATTCGGCCCAGATTTTCAACCACACCGCCGCGAAATCCGGGCTTTGGCTTGATATCGGCACCGGTGGCGGATTCCCCGGCCTGATCTGTGCAGCCCTCGCAGCCGAGAGCAAACCCGACTTGCGGTTTACCTTCATTGAATCAGATCTGCGCAAATGCAGTTTTTTGCGAACCGTCGCGGCCGAAATGGGATTGAAAGCTGGTATCCTGACTCGGCGGATCGAGGATACGCCACCGCAGAATGCGCGCGTCATCAGCGCGCGCGCATTGGCCTCCCTGACAAGGCTCTGCGGGTTTGCCGATCGACATTTGGCCGAGGATGGCACAGCGCTGTTTATGAAAGGCGCAACACATGCGCAAGAAATTACCGAGGCCCTTGAGGCCTGGACCATGAAGATGGAGATTATTCCCAGTCAGACAGCCGACGGGGCTGTGATTCTGAAAATCGGAGACATCCGCAGTGCCTGAAATCGGTCGACCGCGTTGTATCGCCATTGCAAATCAAAAAGGCGGGGTTGGAAAAACCACCACCGCCATCAACCTGGGCGCGGCACTTGCGGCAGAAGGCCAGCGGGTGTTGATCATTGATCTTGATCCACAGGGCAATGCCTCGACCGGCCTCGGAATTGATGTCGACCAGCGCAATTTTACCACCTACGATCTGCTGATCGAGGGGATGAGCCTGAAGGAGATCGTTCTGCCAACCGGGGTGGAAAACCTCTCGGTCGCGCCGTCCACAACCGATCTCAGTTCTGCCGACGTGGATCTTGTTTCCAATGAAAACAGGGTTTTTCTACTGAAAGATGCGCTCGCACCAGTAACCCTGCGTGAATTTGACATCATCTTGATGGATTGCCCGCCATCGCTGAACCTGTTGACAGTGAACGCCATGGCGGCCGCCGATGCCGTTCTGGTGCCGCTTCAAACAGAGTTTTTCGCGCTGGAAGGTCTGTCACAACTGATGATCACGATCCGTCAGGTTCGCCAATCCGCCAATCCCGGGCTTCGGATTGAAGGCGTGGTTCTGACCATGTTCGACATTCGAAACAACCTGTGTCGCCAGGTTGAGGAAGACGCCAGGGAATACCTGGGGGAACTGGTCTATCAAACCCGCATTCCCCGCAATGTCCGGTTGAGCGAAGCACCGTCTTATGCGATGCCGATCCTGCAATATGACCCGACCTCTCGTGGCAGTGCCGCCTATCGAGATCTGGCGCGCGAAGTTCTTGCGCGGCAACTGCAACCCGTTTGACAGGAGTGACCCGGATGGCAAATCGAGAACGACGCGGGCTAGGGCGCGGTTTGACGGCGTTGATGGCAGATATCCCGCAGCCCGATAGCGAAACAGCAGCCCCCGACTCCCCACGCAGGCCGGATATGGCGGTTCCGATTGAACGTATCCGGCCGAACCCACATCAGCCACGTCGCGCCTTTACCCAGGAAGCGTTGGATGAGCTGGCGGCGTCGATCGCTGAAAAGGGCATCATTCAGCCGTTGATTGTGCGACCGGACCCGGACAGTGACGGAGCCTATCAGATCGTCGCCGGCGAACGCCGTTGGCGTGCCGCACAGATTGCGCAGCTGCACGAAGTTCCAGTCATCATCCGGAATTTTGACGATACGGAAGTGCTGGAAGTCGCGATAATCGAGAATATTCAACGCGCGGACCTGAACCCACTTGAAGAGGCGACCGGATACCGTCAGCTGATGGATCGGTTCGACCAGACCCAGGAACATCTGGCCCAGGCCATGGGCAAAAGCCGGTCCCATATTGCCAACCTCATGCGGCTATTGACCCTGCCCGATGAGGTTCAGGCAATGCTGAGGGATGGCAGCCTGTCAGCAGGTCATGCGCGCGCGCTTATCAACCGGGATGATGCGGTTCAAATCGCACGTGACGCTGTGCGCAACGGGTTGTCAGTTCGGGATGTCGAAAAACGAACCCGGAAACAGCCGGGAAAATCTGCCAAAACAGGTCGTAAAGCGCCCGAAAAAGACGCCGACACGCAAGTTCTGGAAAGCGATCTGAGCGCGGTCCTGGGGATGGCCGTGACAATTGAACATGATGCCGACAAAGGCTCGGGCAGGCTGTCGATCAAATATGGTGATTTGGGGCAGTTGGATGACATCATCCAGATATTGAACCGCACCTAGAGCACTTCTGGGAAAACCTGAATCACCTGACTCTGCCTGAAATCAAGGATTTCAACGCGTCAGGTGATGCATCATGTCCCAGGCATTCCCAGAAGTGCTTCAAACCAGCAATTCCCGCAATATTGCGTTCAGGACCGGGCGGCCCTTGTCGGTGGCGGAAATTCTGTCGCCAATTCGGGTCAGGAAACCCTCATCACATAGCCAGGCCAGCGATGTTGCGGAAATTTCTGTCCCATTCATGGCAGAAAAACGCGCAAGCGAACTTCCTTCGCGCAATCGCAGGCTCATCATAAGGTATTCGACCGCCTGATCCGGGCCGGAAATTAGTTCACTGGACAGATTGCCCGATCCGGTTTTTTCGACCTGAACAAGCCACAAAGACGGCGAAGACAGGGTTTCAGTGGCAAACCGGCCCGC